>NZ_JBLYZI010000073.1:0-28782 GCF_057680865.1 Endozoicomonas sp. Z74 | reverse complement strand
CCGGAAATACCTTGTGCATCACCGGCAATGGGTGAGGGCGGCAGAGTTTTATGGAGGACACCGATCTGCTCTGGGGACATCATGGGTATGGACTTCAGGATGTCTTGGAATTGCTGAGGTTTCATGGCTGGAACTCCACTTTACACGACAATTCTCATGCTCAGGGAGTATAGACCATGTTAGCAACATTTAATTTGAACAGCGCCTGAATATCCGGTTTGCCACCAAGATACAAAAGCATCAGTGATGTGCCCAGATGGCGCAGCTCCGAATTTGTCATGCCCTGGGTATGGATCCCAGCGCCGGTTAAAAAAGCAGGAATCAAACTGATGCAACGCTTATCCAGCTCATAACCGGTACTTTCAAGCGCCTCATTTCCAGCGGCAAAGCCCGCCTGAAGAAGAGAAACCCCAAAGCCGGCGCAGCCAGCACCAAACTTTGCAACTTCAGCTACCCCAGGCCCCAAGGAGTTCCAGCCCTCTGTAAAAGTGTGTACGGTGGTTTCAGCCAAATCATAGACAAAGGCGGCACTGGCTTTGGCCACATTTTTAACCGAATCATAAAACCAGCCAATATAAGTCTTTGGCTCCACCTCCTGAACCGGTCGCTCTAAAAGAGGTTTTATACACTCAGCAGGGGCTTTGTTCGGACTTCTAAGTCCTGGAGTCCCCCTGGCGTCCGATAAATTATGAGTAGACCCACTGCCTCCCAAATCTTCAGGAGGAAGACTATGGGTTAACGAGCTGCTTCCCGAGGGTCTGTCCATAAACCATCCAGAAATTCTTAATTTATTATAATTTTAGCTATTTTTATAACCATTCATTCAATGCCACAGCGTCGAATCACAAATAAGCTTTTGATTACGCCTCAAACCTATTGTCGACCTGTTCCAGCATCACTAGACTTTGTAAGTCTGAGTTAAAGGGCAACCTCTTCCTGATCTGGCCGAAGTATTTATGTCAACCGTTTCTGTTTCCTCCACCAGCCTTGCCTATTCAATTCTGGCATCACTTTTGTTTGGACTGACGCCCTGGTACGTCCAGTGGCTCTCTCCCCTGGATGGGTCGGTACTGTTCTGGAACCGAATTCTTTTTTCTACCATCACAGCCCTTGTTGCCCTGCTTCTGATGAACCAGTTCACCGCTTTTCTGGCCATTTTCAAAGAGCCAAAAACGATCCTCTTGCTGAGCGCCGGAACCGGGCTGGTTGGATTTCAGTGGTGGCTGTTTGTATGGGCTCCGGTCAACGGCCTGACCAAGGAGCTTTCACTGGGTTATTTTCTGCTACCGCTGACCCTGGTGCTTACCGGCCGGGTGGTTTATGGAGAGAAGCCCAGACCTTTACAATGGCTGGCTATCGCTTTTGCTGTAACAGGCGTCATTCATGAGCTTATCCTGTACGGTTCCCTTTCATGGGTTCCACTCCTGGTATCCGGCCTGTACCCTTTTTATTTCCTGATACGTCGTCGAGTAGACGCCAACACCCTTGCCTGCTTCCTTTTTGAAAACCTCCTGCTGTCACCGATCGCCACCTTTGCTCTGGTCATGGACACCAGCTTTCTTGAAGTCATTAGCCAAAGAGTGGATTTTATTTATCTTCTACCTGGACTGGGCGCTTTGTGTACCAGCGCCATGCTGGTTTATGTGGCAGCGTCAAAAGCTCTACCTGTAAGCCTGTTTGGTTTACTGAGCTACCTTGAACCTGCGGTACTGTTTATGGTGGCCGTTCTTATTCTACGGGAGCCCGTTCCCTCAGGGCAGTGGCTGACTTACGGGTTCATCTGGATGGCCACACTGATCATCTGCGTGGATTCAATACGGATCATTCGGCAGCCAGCAGCGGCTTAATGCAATATGCGGGTTAAAGCCCGCACTGGCTACCAAGCGCTGAAAATAGAAACACCGGCTCCGCTAAATCATGCTTTTTAACGCCTGCCGGATCAAATCCTCGCTGGTGATCCCGTCCACATAGATCCGGCCAATAACCTTGCTGGCATCCTGAGGTTTATAACCCAGCGCCACCATGGCACTCACCGCTTCCTGCTCAACATCGGCCGCCTTTTTAGCCGCCTGCTGACCCAGAGGTGTTCCTGCAAGCCCGTCATTCACAGCCAGCTCACTCTCCCAGCGATTCAGCTTATCTTTCAGTTCAACAATCAGGCGCTCCGCCGTCTTCTTACCCACTCCCGGCAACTTGACCAGAGCTGAACTGTCTTCATCATGCACACAGCGCACAAAATCAGGGGCCTCTATTCCAGAAAGAATCGTCAGTCCCAGCTTGGGCCCCACACCATTCACCTTGATCAACGTCCGAAAAAGCTCTCTCTCCCGCGTATCACTGAAGCCATACAGCAACTGAGCATCTTCCCGGACTACAAAATGGGTATACAGTGTAACTTCATCCCCGGGCTCTCCCAACCGGTAAAAAACCGACATGGGCGCCTCAATCTCATACCCAAGCCCTCCGGCTTCGACCAGCAATAAGGGCGGCTGCTTCTCCAGCAGAACCCCACGGACCCTTCCAATCATAAATAAACCCCTGTGATAACCAGGCAGTAAGGCCACCTGACAATAATTCCCTGGAATAGGAACCCTTATCCAGAGCAACACTCAAACCAGCAGAATAACGGACGCCGGAACGGTATAACGACATGCATCGATTTTTCAGCCTGATATGGAGGCTGCTTCCCCAGGCAGGGTTGGCCAGCGACTACCACCCCTGCACCCAGGGAGGAGTGATTCCAATTCCCTTCGTTCAAACGCAAAAGCGGCTTCAGGAACGGCCACCTCATCCTGAGCTGTACTCGCCCAGGCTAGATACTCCCAGGATGGCCTTCCGCACTTACCTATCCGGGTACAGCCGTCTTCCTCTACGGGATCGTGCCTTGGTTACCCTGAGAAGCGCTCATTTGTCTGGCGCTCATCACCTGCTCGCCAGCCTGGCTTTAACCGCCCTTGACCATGGACTTCAACCAAGCGATATACAGTTGATCAAAACCGGCCACCTGGCGGAAGGCTGGAATAAAAGGGAAACGCTGCTCATTCAGGCTGTGGATGACCTTCACTACCAGCAGAAAATCAGCCACAAGCTCTGGCACATGCTGGGCCGGGTTTACGATCCTGGGCAGATTCTTGATTTTACGCTGTGCAGTGGCGCCTTTCATCTCTGCCAACACCCTGAAGCCTGAGACTGCCTGCTTGCAAAAGCCGCTCATCGACTCAACAGCCTTCGGTTTCTCCGCCCCGTAGCTCCCGCCATCCGGACCAGACTGGAGCGGGTATGAGAATGACAAAGCGCTACAGCAAGAGCATCCGCCGCATCCGCCTGAGGCGTGTTATCCAGCTTGAGGATCGATTTTACCATTTGCTGTACCTGAGACTTTTCAGCTCCTCCCTTACCAACCACCGCCTGTTTCACCTGCCTTGCAGAATATTCGGACACTTCCAGCCCATGGCTGACCGCTGCAACAATCGCCGCACCACGGGCCTGGCCAAGTTTCAGGGCCGAATCGGCATTTCTGGACATAAACACCTGTTCAACCCCAACAGACTGTGGGCAATACATCTCTATAACCTGATTGATTCCCTGGTAGATCTGCAGCAGGCGTTCCGGCAAGGGTGCCTCTTTAATACGTATGCAGCCAGAGGCAACGTATTGGCAGCGCGCTCCTGATTCCTCCACAACACCATAGCCGGTGATTCGTGACCCGGGATCGATACCCAGCAAAATGGCCATTGAAACCCTGTTCCTGTTCAATACATGCTGACAGAATACTGTATATCCATACACGTTACCACCGTTGTCATTCTGTATCTGAGGCTTACAAATCCTGAACAGGGGATTACTAAAAACCGCTATAGCCCTCAGGCAGCCCGACTTATGATTAGCTGACACACTTGGCCTAAATGCCCATAGCAGAAGAAAACCATTTTACGCCTCCCCCTCTGAAAAAGAGGAGGCAAACTGTTTTTCACGAAAAAAAGCGGTGACATCCGGCATAATGCATATGAATGACCTGTTGAGAACCCTGATTACCATCACCTGCATCGTTATCTTTCTTTTTCTGGTTGGCCTGAGCCTGAACCTTTAAATAGGGAACTTTACTCTTCTATTTCACTCGAAACTTGTCTATCCCTCAGATGCACAATGCACCACGACAGGTTGATCACAATGAGCCCCCACCAGCCACACTGGATCATTCTCTATTTTCTTCTGACAATACCGTTACCCACGTTTGCCGAGGAGACCACCTGGACAGAAATTCCCGTTCAGCTGACATCCTCAAAACAGATTACCAAATCGTTTTCAAGACTCCCATTAAAGGAAACCACTCACTTCATACTGACCAATGATTATTACGCCAGAGAAGGTTCCAGGCATTGGGAAATAGTCCAGCAATTGCTTCATTTTTTAATAAAGAAACGCTGGATAAAGACCATTCTTTATGCAGACTTAAAAGCGACTGATACAGGCGAATGTGAAACTTACCCTTTCCCCCTGTCGGATGAAATCCCCTGGAGAATAGAAGACGAAGCACTGAAAATACTGAAAGAAGCAGAAATATTAGGGGTTCCCATCAAAAGCTGGTCGCAACCGACTATTTATTCTGGCAGGCAACACCTATTCCATCGGGAATACCCCAAGCCTATTGAAACGAGTTTTTACAGAAGACTCAGGCAAATCGATGATACCATCAGCACCCAAGGCATCGAACTCTTGCTCGGGCTATTTCTCAGTAATATGGCCAAAGGAAATCCTTCACAATACAGCACAGGGAAGCTCATCCCTTATAAAGACATCCACATCGATCCAGAAAATCTGGTTACATTAGATGCTCAATTCTGCCAGGACGAAAATTTAGCCTTTTTTGCCAGGCAGCCAGGCAGCCAGGCACGTTGATCATCTTGTCCCGAGTCATGCATGCCAGTCGACAGGCTGGTGTTACTGCTCACCTGAATTATTTCGCCCCATATATCAGAGCAGCTTCAATCCTTATCTCTGAAACCAGGAGTGAGACGATAGAAGAAGAACCTTTCTACAACGGTCACTTTGACTACTGGCTTTACTGAGCTGATTAAAACAAAGCCCCGAACAACGGGGCTTTTCAAGTTTGGCGTGACAAAAAGCTTCAGGTCTTAGCCCAGCTGCTCCATCACCTCAGCGGGTATATCCGCATTGGTGTAGACATTCTGGACATCATCCAGGTCTTCCAGGCGATCCACCAGTTTCATGATTTTTTCAGCGCCCGCCAGATCCAGCTCGGTCTGGGTTGAAGCAATCATGGCCACTTCACCACCGGCCGCTTTAAGACCGGACTTTTCCAGAGCGTCCTTAACCGCCAGAAATTCCGTCCATTCCGTCACCACCTCAACAGAGCCGTCGTCATTGCTGACCACATCTTCGGCTCCCGCTTCCAGAGCGGCTTCCATGATTTCGTCTTCATCAACGCCCGGCTCGAAAAAAATCTGTCCTTTGCGATCAAACAGATAAGCAACGGAACCATCAGTACCCAGGTTACCACCGTGCTTGGAAAAAGCATGACGCACTTCTGCCACGGTCCGGTTACGATTATCGGTCAGGCACTCCACCAGCACTGCAATGCCGCCCGCACCGTATCCTTCATAGGTAACCTCTTCCATATTGGAATCGTCGTCACCACCGGCACCCCGGGCAATTGCGCGATTGATCGTATCCCGGGTCATGTTGGCGCCCAGGGCCTTATCTACCACCGCTCGCAGCTTGGGGTTATCCTCAATATTTCCGCCGCCCTGTTTGGCAGCGACCACCAGCTCTCGAATAATCTTGGTAAAAATCTTGCCCCGCTTGGCATCCTGTGCCGCTTTACGGTGCTTGATATTGGCCCATTTACTATGACCTGCCATAGAAAACCCCTATCTAAATTGCTCAGATTATCCGGCAGCTCTGACCGCCGGATACCTTAATCATCAGTGACTGGTAGCAGAAGCCGGATCGCGACGAATACGCAGATTCAGGTCACGCAGCTGCTGACTTTCCACCTCACCCGGTGCCTGAGTCAACAGACAGGATGCTGACTGGGTTTTCGGGAAAGCGATAACCTCGCGAATATTCGTGGTACCGCACAACAGCATCACCAGTCGATCCAGGCCAAATGCCAGACCACCGTGGGGAGGCGCACCGTACTTGAGGGCATCCAGCAGAAAGCCGAATTTCTCACGCTGCTCCTCTTCCGCAATATTCAGAACCCGGAACACTGCCTCCTGCATCTCTTCACGGTGGATACGCACAGAACCACCGCCTACTTCATAGCCATTAAGCACCATGTCGTAGGCCCGGGAGAGAGCCTCAGCCGGATTCGCTTCCAGCTCTTCCGGAGAACAGGTCGGCGCGGTGAAAGGATGGTGCAACGCCGTCAACCCCCCTTCCGTTTCTTCGAACATCGGGAAGTCGACCACCCAGAGCGGAGCCCACTCACAGGTGTACAGATTCATGTCCTCGCCCACCTTGCAGCGCAGTGCGCCCAGAGCTTCGTTCACCACGTTGGCTTTGTCTGCCCCAAAGAAGACAATATCCCCATTGGCGGCACCCACACGCTCCATGATGTTCATGGTCACGTCATCACCCAGGAACTTGATGATCGGGGATTGCAGACCTTCCACGCCTTTCTCAAGTTCATTCACCTTGATCCAGGCCAGCCCACGGGCGCCATAAATGCTGACAAATTTGGTGTAATCGTCAATCTGCTTACGGCTTAACTGCGCCCCGCCAGTGACTTTCAGGGCGGCAACACGGCCCTTTGGATCTTCAGCAGGGCCTTTGAATACCTTAAAGTCAACACCAGCCATCAGATCCGCAACGTCCACCAACTCAAGGGGAATACGCAGATCCGGCTTGTCAGAACCATAGCGGTTCATGGCTTCAGCGAACGTCATTCGTGGGAACTCAGCTCCCAGATCAACACCCTTCACTTCTGTGAACAGTTTTTTCACCAGTGTTTCAGTGATGCCCATGATCTGCTCTTCCTCCAAAAAGGAAGTTTCAATATCGATCTGGGTGAACTCTGGCTGACGGTCAGCACGGAGATCTTCATCACGGAAACATTTTACAATCTGATAATACCGGTCAAATCCGGAAACCATCAGCATCTGTTTAAACAACTGGGGAGACTGGGGCAGGGCATAGAAGTGCCCTGGATGTACACGACTGGGAACCAGGTAATCCCGTGCACCTTCAGGGGTTGCCCGGGTCAGCATGGGGGTCTCAATGTCGAGAAAACCCTGCTCTTCCAGAAAACGCCGGACAACCGCGGTTGCCTTACTGCGGATGATCAGCTTTTCCTGCATTTCAGGACGACGCAGGTCAACCACCCGGTGACGCAGACGAACGTCTTCACCCACTTCGGTGTACCCTTCAATCTGGAAAGGGGGTGTCTGGGCCTGGTTGAGAATTTCTACCTGCTTGCCCAGAACCTCAATTTCACCCGTGGGCATATTCGGGTTGACGGTCCCTTCAGGGCGGGGCCGGACGAAACCAGTTACCTTCAGAACATACTCACTCCTGGCTCTGTCAGCCAGTGCAAACGCTTCTTCAGTGTCCGGATCCACTACTACCTGAGCCATGCCTTCACGGTCGCGCAGGTCAAGAAAAATCACGCCACCGTGGTCTCGACGGCGATGCACCCAACCGCAGAGGGTCACCTCCTGCCCATCATGGGAAAGATTCAGTTCGCCGCAATAATGGCTGCGCATAATATACCTCGAATCAGGGGATTCAACTGTTCAAATTCACAAGTGATCAGCAGGCCGGTGGCACCGGGCCAGCAGCTGCCGGGCCTGCAACAGAATGTCATTCACTGGTTGCAGAGCAGCCGCCACAGGCGCTCTTGCTGTCTTTACTGGGGCAGTGGTTATCACTGGAAGCCACATTCTTCTTGCGGCCTCCCTTGAAATCCGTCTCATACCAGCCGCCACCCTTTAACCGGAAAGAAGGTGCACTCAACAGTTTCTTCAGTGCTGGTTCACCACAGGCCGGGCAGTCGCTCAATGGCGCATCACTGAATTTCTGAATGGCTTCAGAGACTTCCGAGCATTGCTCACACTGGTACTCATAGATCGGCATTAATCTGACTTACCCCTTTCTGACGCGTTACTCAGTCCCTCTCTCCCTTATCTTTTGGGAAAGCAGAGACAAAACAAAACGGCCATTATACCTCAAAGCCCGGTAGAGTCAGCCCGTCAACATCGAAAATTACACCCAGCCCTTTTACAGGATCAACCATCCAATGGCTCAACGGCATAAAAAAACCGGGCTCTCTCCAGCCCGGTTTTCCTGAGAAACCCGCCTGAAAATCAGACCGGCCTGTTACGAATTGACAGCCCTGCCTGCTCAACATCCTGAAGAGCCTCTGCAACCATCGCGTCCACGTAATGCTGGCTTTCCAGCAACTCAATCGCCAGGCTCTCCTCAGGGGTATCACCGCTCACTCCATAATCCCATTGTTCAATATCCCTGTATAACTGGTCGAGAAGAGCATCTACTTGCTTCCAGGTAAATGCCTCAGTCACATCGGAGAAAAGATCATTCTCCGTGCCTGACTGATCAGCCCGTTCTTCTCCAGCAGGCAAATTTGCTGCCAGAATCAAAGAAAGCCCTTCCAGGGCATCCTCCATTTTCTGCTCCGAAAGATCGACTCTTCCTTTAAGCTCAGCTGAACCCTGAGCACCAGAAGGCATATAATGGGCAGCGACCTGATTGACGAGTTCAGGCTTAAGAGACGACGTTGAATCTACATCATGCCCCACAACCCTTTCAGATGATGAGTTTTCCGTTTTTTTGCGCTGTTTTTCTTGGCTGTACCATTCAATCAAATTCTGTCGCAGGCTCTCCCGGGACAGACGGATTTCATACCGTTTCAATTCCTTTTTCAATTCCTCCAGTCTTTTTTCCCCACTGTCCAATGCGGCTGGATCATCTACTTCCACTTTTATGGAACCGTACGCCTTTACCACCACCTCTTCGTGAACATGCAGAGCAAGATAAAGCAACAATACCGTTAACCGGGTTTTATCAACAAGATTCGCAGCTTCCAGTTCTGAAATCTGCTCACGCAACTGGTTGATCTCAACCTGCAGCCCCTTGAAACTGGACTGTATCCTCACAAGCTCTTTTGCAAGCGCCTCCCCTTTCCATATGGAATTCGCCATTTCACGGGCAAAATCGGAGGGCTCAAGCTCAAGTTTACTGACCAACTGTTTGACCGCTTCTTCTACTCCCTTTCCCTGGAGCTGTGAAGGATCGCTGCCACTCACCAGCTTGACTGCCTTCTGGATGAATGCCTGCTTCACTTCACTGACTTCCTGCAGCTTCAGAGGAAGAGCCTCCTTTTTCTGATCAATCTCCTTTTTCCTTTGTGCAATGTTGACAATCAGCTCAGCAACCTCAAGCCTTATCTCCTGGATTTTTGAACGGTTCAAAGAGACTTCATCTACTTTTTCAGCTTTATTCAGAATCTTGATGTCCTGAATCATCCCCCTGAACACCATCAAAAGCGTCTGAGTGTCTGATAGATCAAACTGGCCTGAAGCAAAACGGGCGTTAAAATCAGCAAATATGGAACGAAGGCTTTCCATTCGAACACTGAACACTTTTTTTAAGTAGTCCGTTGATCCCATAAGTTCACCAGAAGGCGTATCCAGCGAAACCCAGCCATCACCCGGTGTCTTAGAGCCATCAACGCGACCTGCATACGAAAGGGAGTTGGAGTGACTGAATCCAGCACCCGCTACACCTTCTGACGAAGGCACCTCTGTCGCTGGGTTGATCCTTTCTGCCCCTATTTTCTGAGAGCTACCTGCTTCATTAATGGATCCCGACATGTTTCCCTCCCAATAAACACCTTATAAGCTTCTCATCGACCGATATTGCATAGCCTGCCTGCAAATCAAACAGGGCTGTTGCGAACAATAACTGCCTCTGCCTGTTGAGAATCCCTTTGAGCCTCAGACAGCATTTGATTAACCTCCCCTTCCAGCTGAAGAATATCTGCCACCCTCGCATTATCCACCGCATCCTCTGAGAGAAGCGCTTGATTATCCAAAACTCCCTCACGTATTTGAGACATCCTGTCCTGGAGCAGCAACAATGCGAACGCTTGCGGATTATTGGCACCTTCCAGGCTAAGGCTATCTCCCAGATAAGGCTGGTCTACAGGGTTTTCTTCACTTGCTGTCACCGACTTATCAGATACTGGTGGTGAAGCCAGAAGCGCCAGGGCAAGTGCCTCTGCAGCATCGGCACGGTCCTGGCTAGAAGGCAGCTTCGCTTTGTTTAAAGATACTGAAGAACCAGCACTCTCTATAGAAAACAGAGTTGACAGCCTGGTGAGCAGGGAAGGGCTGAGCAGCGCCTGCAACTCCTCGGCAATAACCGTAGGCAGAGCATTCTCAGTGGCTTTTATGGATTGATCCACCAGCGCTTTGCCCCTGGCCCTGATGTTATCGGTTTTCAAACTCTGCTGGGCACCTTCACGACTCGCCTCATGCAGCGCCTGCTGGTTATCGCGTTTTTTCTTTCGAAGGTTGCTCTCTCCGGTCTCCAGAGACTGCTGGTCAGTCTGTTCTTTGATTCCGAGAACAAACGCTTTCACATTAACGACGGTTTCCTCTGCAAGCGTCACCAGAGTCTCCAGCGCTGTCAGCCTGGTGCGGCTGGCCGCATTTTCTGCCGTTAACGATTGGATAACGCCATTCAGGTCAGAGACCTCCACAGCAATACCCGCCATCGCTAGATCAAGAGCAGATAGTTCCTGCTGCAAAAGTGCAATCTGGGCACTGTCATCAGAGTCGGCAAGTAACTGAGATTTTGCCTGGCGTGATGAACTCAAACTTGAATAATCTGAATTCTTCTGATTCAGGTTTTCATTTGCCTCATCAATTTCTGCGGATCGGCTTTGTATCTGATTCCTCAGTTCTGCGGCATTCAACCTGTGGCTCTGGGCGCTCTCACGGGCATCCGAAGCCAGCCCGATCGCCTCTGCACTGTTTAATGCCTTGATATCGTTGACCATCCCCTTAAAGACCATCACCAGAGTCTGGGTATCTGCCAGAAAGCTCTGAACATCAACATCATCTCCTCCCCCTGAAAAAAACCGGGCGTTGAAGTCCGAAAAAATAGAGCGAAATCCCTCCATTCTGGCATCAAAGGCCTGAGCCGCATAATTCACTGTACTTCCATTCACGGTTTCCGGTGCATCCAGTTCAACCAGGCTCAGAGCATCCGTGGTTAAAGAGCTGTCATCTGCTGCATAAGAAAGGCTGTTTGAACTGCTGTAACCACTACTGACTGAATCATCCGCATCACCGGTTTCCGCAACGGTGCCCGCTGTGATTGAGTTTACTGACTGTGAACCACCTGTTTCACTGATTGAGCCTGACATAATTAACCCCTCCCTGGGCTTACTCCCACATAATTTGCCAACTGTCTTGCTTTAGCCAACTCCTTTTTCCATCGGCCTTCCGCTTTTGCCCGTCGGATCGCTACTGATAACGCCTGGGCGGCCAGAACCTTCTGTTTCAGCTCCAGAAAACACTCCCCCATCACCAGAGAAGCCCTGGGGTCATGAGAGTCAAGTTTTTCCGCATGGGAAAGCGTTGCTGCGGCCTGGGCAAACTGACTCAACCGGGCCTGTGTCAGCCCAAGGCCAAGAAAATATCGATAGGATGTATGATCCAGCAGGCAGAGGTATCGAAAAACCTTCAGTGCCTCATCATAATGACCAGAGCTGTAACGGCCATGAGCCACTGTGTATATTGCATCCAGTTGGTTTTGATCAAGCTGTCGAAGCTCACTCAGCTTGCCCCCCCTGGCCAGAAAGTCGACCCACTGGGCTGAAGAAGGAGACTTCCAGGCTTGTTTATCCATAAACGCCTAAGACCTCATCTTTCTTAAAGGAATTAAAAATTAAGATATAAAGTATTACTCCATTATAACCCTTTACATAATTCACTATTTTCTACCCTATATCCTCTGCAGTTCTCTCTCTTTAAAATAGCCCCATCCCATTGTTTTTAAAGGATTTAATAACAATATTAAGCCCCTCTACCCAGCAACAACCAAAAGCAAAGTTGCAAATCCAGTAATCACTGCTTTATTTCTAGCTCAACCTTCATAAAACTGAACGCTCGCTTTTGGAAGGCTTTAACAAGCAAGAGGCCTGAAGCGGTCGACCTGCCTCTGGCACACAGGAGTTGCGCTTGATGAAGCTTGCCGTCACAGGGAGCCCAATAAAAGGCCCGCTACTTGGCATATCAACTGCGTTGCTGACCTTGGCTACGGCTGGCTATGTCTGTGCTGACGAGTTGCAGGAGAACGAAAGCCAGCTGCAGCTCAAACTCAATAACTATTATCAGGACCGGCGACCAAGGGACCCCACTGATTCTTATATAGAAAAGAACTCAGGGCGAAAGGTAGAGACCCAGAAAGAACAGCAGGCCTGGGGGCAAGGTGCAGAACTCAACTTCGGTTCACAATGGTTTGGTGTTAGGCATGCCTCGGGAGGGCTCGATGCCTCCCTGTATGGAGGCCTGAAGCTGATTGGCCAGGATGACCAGTATGGAACAACGGTGTTGAAAGAAGGCCCCCCCCTGTTTAACACCACCCAACACCAATATCGCTCAGCACAATCCAGCTATGCCAAGGTCGGCCAGCTCTACGTCAAGGGGTTTGCCGGTGAAGAGGGGATGAAAGTCAATGCCAAAGCGGGCTGGCATCGCATAGAAAGACCTTTAATGAGAACCACTAGCCGCATGACCCCCACCACTTTTCAGGGAGTATCACTGGATACCGAAGCAGGTCCCTTTGATTTCTATGGTTCCTGGTATAATCGGGTATCCCGTCACAACCATGACCGATTTGAGCCTCTGGCAATTCGCACAACCGGCGAAGAAAACTCCCGGCAACAAACCATTGATTATGCCTACACTCTTGGAGGCTTTTTTAATCATGACAAGGGACTTGGCTCACAATTAGCTTATGCAGAGAGCGCCTCCTACCTTAAGCTTTACTATGCCAGCCTGAATTACCTTTTTAAGGTCACACCTGGCACCAGCCTTTTACTGGAAGGCCGGTATTATAAAGGGCAAGAAAACGGCAACCATTGGAAAACACCGGCCAGAACCTATGGAGGCTTTGATAAGGATGCCAACCTCTATAACCTGAATGCCCGAATGACAGTCGACAGCATCTCCCTTAAAGCCTCCTTCAGTCAGGTAGATGCGGAAAAACAACAATCCCTGGGTTTTTTTGACTACCACCTGGCCTATGATGGAAGCCATCAGTACGACAGTCAGGACTACTGGACCAAAAGACAGATTTCAGACTTCAACTACAACGGAGAAAAAGTCTGGCAGGCTGGAGTAGCTTACGAGTTTGATCAATTGGGAGCCCCAGGTCTGACGCTCGGTTACACGTACACCCGGGGAAATGACATTAAAACCAACAGTCCGGAATACACTGATAAATACAAGGAATCGGAACACAATCTGGAAGTGGGCTATGACTTCCAGCATAAACAGCTGAAAGGGCTCGGGTTAAAACTTCAATATGCACAACACTATGCGGATAAGGAAATCACCGAAATAAAAAACCAGGATAAAGAAGGTTATAGAAATGAGGGTGCCAGCGACCTGAGGATTTACATTGATTACTCAATCACTATTTTCTGATTAACACCCCACATTTAAAAAAATGCCGAACCCAAAATCCATCACAATATTTAATAAGTCCATTTCCAAATACGGGAAGCCCTGAGAATTACCAGCCCTGCTGCTACAAGAGCACTTGCGAAGCCACACTCCCATTTGATACAACTAATAATGCCCTGGGGAAAGTTTTGCAATACAAACAAGGTTTAGAATTCACTTTGTCAGGAAAACTTGGGCAGCCGCACTTTGCCGACAATTCCGTTGGCAAAAATGCAACACCACCACACAAGGAGCAATAACATGAAAAGGATTCGCCTGAGCGCCCTCAGCGCAGCAGTGATAATGTCAGCCGCTGCTCACAGTAACGCCCTGACTGACAATGAGTTGATCAAGGACAGCTCTCTGGATATTCACTTGAGAAACTATTACAAAAACGACGGTTCGAAGGCTTCTGATACCCGTAATCCCACACAGGTTCAGTGGTCTCAGGCCATCAGCGCCAATTTTACTTCCGGCTTTTATGATGGACTGGCCGGGTTTGACCTGGGTGGCTACTATGCCCTGAAACTGCGGGGTCAAAACAATGCCATGACCGGCCTTCTTCCTGTGAAAGATGATGGTGATTCCTTCAGTTATGGAAAAACAACCTACGCCATTAAATTCAATCTGAATGGAATGGGTGTCGCAAAATATGGGCGAATGTTTCTGGAAACGCCTCTGTTGAATGACTCTGATTCCCGAAGCCTGCCCAGCCTTACTGAAGCTTTCTATGCAGAAGGCACTCTGGACGCTTTATATCTGTATGCCATTCTGGCCACAAAAAACAACCCAAGATCGGAATCAGGCTTTGACAACATGATGGTCAACGGCAGCAAAAAAGACGTAAAAGTGGCTGGCGGTAACTATGACTTTCGCAACGGTCTGAACACTCATGTTGCCATTGGACAACAAGATGACTTTGCCAGGCGCGCTTATGTTCATCTTGATTATGCAAGAGATATAGTGGATATGGACGGCTATTCAGTCAATGCCGGCCTGGTGTATGCCAATAATGACCGGATTGGATTCAGCAAAGAGGCTGATGAAGATAACTCTCAGAAATCCTGGGGCATTATGTTAGGAGCCTCCCTGGGAAAAGCCTCCTTCGGTGTCAGGTTCCAGGCGGTCAACCAAACCGATATGGGCGCCTTTGACAGTACCTGGTCGGTGGGGGAAGACGGAGATTCTGACAACACTGAGTACTTCGGCCCCAATGCGATGATGATCAGCGACTTTAACGCCAGTGGCCAGAACTCCTGGGGCTTTAACGCCGGTTATGATTTTACCGGCATGGTGGATGGCCTGAACCTTTCAGCCGCTTACGTTATGGGTGACCGGGATCCCAAAGGAGATAACAACGATACTGATGAAAAAGAGTACAATCTGATGGCCAGTTATACGCTTCCCCAGATGGAAGGGTTGAACCTTGCCGCCCAATACGGAAAAAACACTCAGAAACCAGAAGGAAGCTCTGAGGTTGAAGCCACGCAAGTTCGCTTTATCGTGAAATACGATATGTCCGCGTTTTAATTTCCCTTTCTCCTGACTCTCTAACCACCCTCTTGACAGCTCACCCTGGTTCCCATGTTATGCGTGGGAACCCATCCCCACTCGCTTCTCAAAAGAGCCATCAAGTACATACAGTGCCAGCCAAAGAGCATAAAAGCATGGGCGAAAAAAAACGTCGACCGAAGCCGACGTTTGGGTTCAATACAATACCCTACTTAAAAAGCAGATATTGAATAAGTCAAGTAGAGACGGTTAACCTTGTCATGCTGAAGCTTAACATTAGCGGCATCATGACGGTAATCAGTGAACAACCAGGCAACAGATAAGCCATCAAAACTTCCATCAAAGGCATATGAAACATAGCTGCCGTATTCACGACGCTTAAACCCATCTATGCTGACACCACTGACTTCAGCGTCTTTACCCTTGGCATACCAGAGATCCCAGCTCAGGCCGGCCAGCCCCTGATCAGCAAAGTTGTAACCCGCATTGACTACGTACGCCTTCTCTCCCTCAGCAGAAAAGTCTTCCCACAGCGCCAGACTGGAGTTCCAGTTGTCATTATCGCCATTACCAAGATAACGATCATCATAATCAGCATCTTTGGTATCGTTATAACCAACACCGGCATAGGCATTTCCAAAATGGAGAGTAGCATTGATGTTGTAATACTTGGAATCATCATCATCCTGATCACGATCCAGCTTCCCGTAACGGGCATCCAGGTCAACAGAGTTGTCGTCACCTATATCAATGGAATAACCGGCCTTCAAAAACGTCTGCTTTACGGTATCAGCTTCCGCTACACCTTTAGCCTTTCCGTATTCAGCAGCCAGTGAAAGTCCTTCATACCCATAGTTGGCACCAAAGATCTGGAGGTGTTCAACCTCTCCACCCGATACTCCTTCAAGCTTCTGGCTGAAGGTTGATTCATTACGGCCACTGACACCGTCAATCTGGGTGAAGTAAGCAGTGGCACCGGCATAACCAGCAGAAAGGTCTAAGCCATTGGAGCTGGCAGCCAGAATACGTGAACCTGAGTCAGAATACGTTTCAGTACCACGCTTTTTAACCCCGACCGAACCACCAAAATCGACACCACTGAAGGTGTGACGAGCTTTCAGATAAGCCTGCTGAAAACCAGAAATGGCATCCCCCTTACCGTCAGATGCCGCTGCCACGTTAGTGATATTGGTATTTTCCTTGACACTGAGCGGTCCTGCATAGCCCGCTGTAACAACCGCTCCTACCATGTCATTGACATAGCCGGTATCAAAATCAGCAATCAGGCCATGAACCCACTCATCACGGCTTGCAGCAGTTCTGAGCGCATCAGTCGTAAGCAAATCAGACTTGGCATCTTCCTTCCAATAGTAATTCTTGTAGGTAAACGTCAGACTTGGATCCATGGTGACAGACTCAGCAGCCTGTACAGAAGTGGTTGCTACGGCTGCAGCCACAGCAACACCCAGCGCGCTCTTTGCAAGCGTTTTCATTTGGAATCGCTCCCTGTAAGTGTTTTTAGTGTTTTGCGTTGTGCTTTTTTACTTCACTCATTCACACAACCATTGCGCCAACCACCAACTGCCCTAAGCAGTTCCCCTTGGAGGCCTACATCCTTGCGCAACGATTAAGCATTTTTCTATATCAGTTCACAAATTGCAACTAAAAAAAAGGGATCTTGCGATCCCTTTTGAGATTTTCATGAAAAGGCTTTCAGCCATTCAAGAAGAAGCAAACTCCTTCAGTTTCTTCAACGGCCTGACCTTAACTTGGATAGAAGCGGGCTTGGCGGGAACATCCATCAGTTCTCCGGGCTTAAAGGGATTGGGCACCCCTTTGCGGGCTTTCTGGGCCGGCTTTTTCTTGGTGACGATTTTCAGAAGCCCGGGTAAAGTAAATTCACCACACCCCCTTTTTTTAATATGTCGCTCAACCAGATCACCCAGTTCATCCATCACCGCACTGACCTGCTTACGACTCAAGCCAGTGTTGTCTGCAATTTCAGACAGCATCTGGGTTTTGCTGTATCTCTCTTTTATGGCAGGGGCTTTTTTAGCGGCCATAGTCTTATTCTCCTGATGAAAATTCCCTTTAAACAGGGCATTGATACTATTGAGTGCTTGTCAGCACTTGCCAATGCTCATGCAGCTACTGTTTAAAACAGTCTAACCGCAGGTTCCGATGCTGTTTTTATACAACCACACAGCTAAACGCTTGTCTCACTCTTATGTCCAGCACTTGTATTCAAACAAACCAGACCACGAGTACAGCTACTGCACTATCTGCCACTGCATCAGGCGGATACCGGCACCTCCCTATACCGAACCCCTCACTTTTACCGTCTATTTAGCCTCCCTTTTTTTTGCAAAAGGGCATGCCAATAACCGTGAGTACACGCTTTTGTCCTGAACTGTTCCGTCGCAGCACTTTAAAACACGGCGATTGCAGAACAGAAACTCCAGAGGTACTAAAGACCACTATAATATCAGCGTTTTTCCACGTCGAGCATTTTTTCCACAAAGATTTATCCTGCCATACCCACTACAGACAGGCATCTAAACTATTTTGGGCAAACAGTATGCTGTCTCAGGGAACGCAGTACCGAATATTTGAGAAAAGCGCCGCTTGGGGTTACATTTAAAAGCTTATTGCACGTATTGGATCATTGGCTGCATCACCCCGTTCAGCCATTTTTGTCGACAGGGAAGCCCTGCTTTCTCTGCGTTTTCAAGACCAGAACCGCTGTTTTTTCAGGTACTGGTTGAGTGTTTGGTCATCTTCAGCTGACCCTGATAACAAATAAAAGGAATATCCATTGAAATCGATGAAACTCATTCACACCCTGGTGGGCCTGATTACCCTGGCCCTGTTCATCACAGAAATCACAGGGGTTTCCAACCTTTCTCCTGTGCCTGCAGACTGGAGTACACCGGCTCTACTGGTGCTTCTGACCACTGCCACAGGCAACACACTGCTTGGAACACTTATCAGTAATGCCAGAGACAGCAGGCAAATAGCTCAATTTCTGACTTCAGTATTAATGCTGGCAGGTTCAGCTCTGGCGATCGGGTCACTGTTCAACGGCTCCACCCTCCTTGCAGGCTTTCCCACAGAACAGCTGGCTATGATAGCCGTGGTAACTGCAACTCTGCTTCATTTTGCCACCAATGTGAAACAGGTAATCCTTCACAGCCCCCAGATAACCGACGACTCTGGCCGCGAAACCGGTACGGTAAAGTGGTTTAATGTCACCAAAGGGTTTGGTTTTATCACCCGGGATCAGGGCGATGACGTATTTGTCCATTACCGGGCGATCCGGGGTGAAGGCCATCGCACCCTGTCAGAAGGTCAGAGAGTGGAGTTTATTGTCATTGAGAAAGATAAGGGGCTCCAGGCGGAAGACGTCATCGCTGCCGCCAGCGGCCGATAGGGCAAAAGCACAAGGAAGCTCCCTGCCACCGCGCTCAGCCCGACAGAGCAGTTCCATGAACCTTTAATCAATAATGAGGAGGCGGCTCCTCCTCCTGATTCTCCAGCTCTCCAGAGGCGACTTCATCCAGCTGTTTTTTCAACTGGGCAATCGCCTCTGTCAGGCGCTCTATATCTTTTTGCTGACGCGTCACCACCTCATTGAGCTGAGCGATGGTATCTTCCTGAAAGCTCAGCTGCGTCTGCATTTCCAACAGTTCATCTTTCATAAGCGTTACTCCACATCAAGGTGCAACCACTACCTTATCAATTGCCATATAACCGGAAGTAAATGGAAAAAAACAGCGCTTTAGCACCTTCATGGCAGCGGATACAACCAGTCAAATGATGCCTCCTTGCAGATAGCTGGTTTCAATTTCTCAAGCAGGCTTTCCACACCAGACGGTTCATAATGTCTGGCTGGATGCCGCCCCCATACCGGAGCAGGCCAGGCCTGATCACCCACATACCGGACCACATGGTGAATATGGAGTTGTCGAACCACATTTCCAAGGGCGGCCACATTCATTTTGTCTGCACCAAACACCTCCTTCAGCAACCGGGACAAAAGAGAGGACTCCCTGAGCACCTGCTGTTGATCGCTCTCATTCAACTGATAAAGCTCTTCAACATTCTTCATCCTGGGCACCAGAATAAACCAGGGATAAGTCGCATCATTCATCAGCAACAACCGGCTCACAGGAAAGTCCCCCAATACAAAACAGTCCCGGGACAATTGGGAGTCCAGTACAAAGTCGTTCATTCTGCAATTCCTGTTTCAGGCTCTGTTCATTTCAATGGGTGAAATCATACCCGCTAACCCGTAAAATAGCGTCCTATTTACTTTTCCTCGGTAACAGAACACATGAGAACCAGTCAGTACCTGATTCCAACGCTCAAGGAAACACCTGCCGATGCAGTGGTCATCAGCCACCAGCTGATGCTGCGGGCAGGCATGATTCGTAAACTGGCATCGGGCCTCTATACCTGGCTGCCCGTGGGCCTGAAAGTACTGCAGAAAGTTGAAAACATTGTCCGTGAGGAAATGAACCGGTCCGGAGCCCTGGAAACCCTGATGCCCGCCGTCCAGCCTGCGGAGCTCTGGCAGGAGTCCGGGCGATGGGAAGAATACGGTGCCGAACTGCTCCGTATCCATGACCGTCATAACCGGGACTTTGTCATTGGCCCTACCCATGAAGAGGTCATTACCGACATTGCCCGCAACGAGCTGAACAGCTACAAGCAACTCCCCATGAATCTCTATCAGATTCAAACCAAATTCCGGGATGAGCGCCGCCCCCGTTTCGGTCTCATGCGTGGACGGGAGTTCATCATGAAAGACGCTTACTCTTTCCACGCCAGTGAAGAGTGCCTGAAAGCGGAATACCAGAATATGCACGAAACCTATTGTCGCATATTTGACCGGCTTGGCCTTGAGTACCGTCCCGTTCAGGCAGACAGCGGTGCTATCGGAGGAACCGGCTCCCAGGAATTCCACGTGCTGGCACAATCCGGGGAAGATGCCATCGTATTCAGTGACCAGAGCGATTACGCCGCCAATATCGAAAAAGCGGAAGCCCTGGCTCCTGAAGGTGAGCGCCCATCCCCCACCCTGGAGATGAGCCTGGTAGACACGCCCGATGCCAAAACCATTGACCAGCTGGTAGAGCAATTTGACCTGCCTGTTGAAAAGACCGTAAAGACGCTGGTCGTGGCGGCCGCGGAAGAGGCGGAAACCGACTTTATCGCCCTGCTGGTTCGTGGCGATCACGAACTCAATGAAATCAAGGCTGAAAATCTGCCGGACGTGGCATCTCCACTGCGCTTTGCCTCTGATGAAGAGATCAAGGCCGTTATGGGTGCTGGCCCGGGATCCCTTGGCCCCGTCAACAGCCCGATCCCGGTGATTGTGGACCGGACCGTTGCCAAAATGGCCGACTTTGGAGCCGGCGCCAATATCGACCACAAGCACTATTTTGGCATCAACTGGGAACGCGACTGCACTTTCCTCCGGGTCGAAGACCTGCGCAACATCGTCGAAGGCGACCCAAGCCCCTGCGGCAAAGGCACCCTGTTTATCAAGCGGGGTATTGAAGTCGGCCATATTTTCCAGCTGGGCACTAAATACAGTGATGCCATGAATGCCACGGTATTGAGCGAAAATGGCAAGAGCGTCCCCATGGCCATGGGCTGTTACGGCATCGGTGTATCCAGAATCGTTGCTGCCGCCATTGAGCAGAACCATGACGACAGAGGCATTATATGGCCCGAAGCCATCGCACCGTTCAAGGTGGCGCTGGTTCCCCTGAAAATTGAAAAGTCCGAAGCAGTGCGTGAGGCCACCGAAGCCCTGTACCAGGAACTGACTGAAGCTGGATTTGAAGTCCTGATGGACGATAGAAAGGCTAGTCCCGGTGTAAAATTTGCCGATATGGAACTGATTGGCATTCCCCATCGCGTTGTCTTAAGCGACCGGGGATTGGCCAACGGTCAGGTGGAATACAAACACCGTTCAGCCCAGGATAAAGAAGACGTTCAGCTGAGTGAAATCACTAAGTTACTTAAAAGCCGGATGGCTTAATAACACCACTGCTCAAAAGGCTGATAGTGCTCATGGAAGCCATGAAAAAAGACCTCCCGTTTTGGCGGGAGCCTTCTTTCTGCTGGTGATCATGAGCTCCATCACCAGCACCGCTCTGGCCCACCGGTCAGACCCGGTGCTTCAGAGTATCCTGTCCCGTTCCCTGGACCAGTCCAGCAGTTTTGAAGATCGGTTCGAGGCCCAGGTCTGGCTGATGGATATGTCCGCCAGACTGGCCACCTTTATTAAAGACCCGGAATTCAGGGTTGAGTTGCTCAGGCAGATTCACTATGAAGCCTCAAAAGCGGAACTTCAGCCTGAGCTGGTGCTGGCATTGATCCAGACAGAATCGTCCTTTGACCAGTTTGCGGTTTCCTCAGCCGGTGCCCAGGGGTTAATGCAGATCATGCCATTCTGGAAAAACGTGATAGGCCGCGACCATGACAACCTGACCCGCGTCCAGACCAATTTGCGGTATGGTTGTACCATTCTCAGCTACTACCTGGAAAAAGAAAACGGCAATCTCACCCGTGCGCTGGCCCGCTACAACGGCAGCCTTGGGAAGACTTGGTATCCGGAGCGGGTACTGACCAACTGGGAAAGACACTGGCAGCTGAACTGAGCTGAACCTTTACTGGAAACGCTTTTTCAAACGCGCCACTGACCACTGAAAAAAACAACCTGAAGCCGCTTCACCCCCCCCCCTTTAAACACCCATTTCACCGCCGACATAATCAATAGCCCTGAGCCAATACTTCTGAAAGAGTCGGTCCTGTCATGGTCAGTTCTTCATCAGCAGCTGAAAACCCACACAGCCAACAGGCTTCATCACTGCCCGCGGATATCAGGAAAACAGTCCACACCCTGCTTACTCTGATCGCTCAACGCCTGGACATCATGCCTGAAATAGCAGAGCTGAAAAACCGTCTGGGAGAACCCATTGAAGACACCGAGAGAGAAGCCCTGGTCATTGACCATTCTCTGGAGATTGCCCGGGAGATTGGCCTGAACGAACAGCTGGCAAACCGGCTGATACAGGGTCAGATCAGCGCCGCCAAATGCATTCAGAGCAAATGTCAGACAATCTCACCTCTGCCCGGAAACCAGGCGGCAAAAAGAAAAGCGCAGTTAAGAAAAGACATCATTGATCTTGAGAAAGGCATTCTGACCACACTCCACTCCCTTGAGCAGGCATTAGCAGACCCTTTGGTTCAACAGGAAGTCCACAGGCAACTGGAAGCTAACGGGGCTGATAGCCATTTTCGGGATGAAGACGTTCTGTCATTCATAAAGGCAGCTCTGACCCACAGGCAGGCATAACCGGTAACCACCTTTACCAGGCAATCATCAAACTTCTAACCTGTCGTAAAGTCAGCAAAATCCTGAAAGGCTTCGTCAGCCACATAAACCCCGGTTACCTTTGCCAGAGGCGGACCTTGATGAAGCCACCGCTCCAGCTCTGACACAGAAACATCATCCCCGCTCATCAGCACTTCCACACGACCGTCTGGTAAATTTCTGGCCCAGCCGACAATGCCAAGCCTGCGGGCCTGCTGCTGAGTTGAACCACGAAACCAGACACCCTGAACACGCCCTTCCACCAGGGCTCTTTTACAGACATCAACCATTGATACTCCTGAGCCTTAACCTGACAAGCCTGCCTGCAACTGCTGGACACGCTGCTCAAGACCGGAACGGGTCTGAGGCCCATAAAGCCTGTCCACCACTTTCCCCTCAGGGGACAATATATACGTCGCTGGTAAAACCTGGGGGGCTTTCTCTTTTAACTGCTCCAGAGGAGACTGTTGAAGAACTGGAAACTGTATGCCCAGAGCAGCCACCTTTGACTTCAACGACTCCCCCTGACTGCCATCAAAATCCAGCCCCACCACCCGGATCTGGCCGGATTGACCCAGTTCATTCAATTCAGGAACCTCTTCGCGGCATGGGTCGCACCACTCCGCCCAGAAGTTAAGCACCAGCCACTGCCCCTGATCGCTCCTGAGGGAGACAGGTTTGCCCTGGGTATCGGTAAAAGGGGGCTTGCTGCAACCAGCAATAGCGGCCAGAAGAACAAAAACCAGGGTTAAAGACCGCCCCGGATGGTTACCAAGATTCATAGACTCCTCCCAGCATTGTCAAGAACGTCAACGACATGCCCCTTTTTTTATTTTTGGCCTGTGAACAGGCCACTATTCATCAATGCACAGGTATTTTCAACGTTCCAGGTAAGCGACATTGAACACTCGTAGTTATTTAATCAGTAGCTGGCACGCCCACCAGTGATATCAAAAACAGCCCCTGTGGAAAAGCTGTTTTCATCCGACAACAACCATCCAACCAGACTGGCTATTTCATCCACTTCCACCATTCGTTTTCTGGGTGTCCTGGAAAGGGCGTAACGAACCAGGCTCTTGCTGATCTGACCTGCCATGTCGGTATTGGCCAGAGACGGAGTAACACAGTTAACGGCAATATTATAGTCAGCAAGCTCTTTGCCCAGTGTTTTGGTAAGGGCGATGACACCGGCCTTTGCCGCACTGTACGCAGATGACCAGGGAATCCCTTCCTTGCCAGCCAGAGACGCCATATTGACCACACGACCATAATTGTTATCGATCATTTGAGGGATAAGTGCCCTGCAACACAGAAACACACTGGTCAGATCGGTTTGCAAAACACGATCCCACTCATCCAGCGGGTATTCCCAGGTATTGATGTTGGTACCCACTACACCGGCGTTATTGACCAGGAGCTCCACCGGCCCCCAGGATGAAAACAGTGCCTGGGCAGCAGAGGTGACGGCCTCAGGGGCGGACACATCGACCTGCCTTAATTCAAACGA
This sequence comes from Endozoicomonas sp. Z74, assembly GCF_057680865.1. NCBI lineage: Bacteria > Pseudomonadati > Pseudomonadota > Gammaproteobacteria > Oceanospirillales > Endozoicomonadaceae > Endozoicomonas > Endozoicomonas sp. Z74. The sequence continues at coordinate 4,658 of NZ_JBLYZI010000073.1, read as the reverse complement.
ACCTTCAAGGCTCTCCGCACTTTGCTCAAGGGCACCATGGTCACAATCCCAGAGGCTCACCCTGGCACCACTGGCCAGCAGCCTTCGGGTAACGGCCAGACCTATTCCCTTGGCCGCACCGGTGACCACTGCCGTTTTACCCTCAAAGTTATATTCAGCCATCTTCAATAGAATCCCCTGGAAGGTGGGCCATGCCAGTATAGAACTCATTTTTCTATCTGCAGCCTGGCACGGCTTTGTTTTTTTAACGAGCCACCTTCTTCAGCTTTCCCTGCCCGATGGGATGTGACTTAACAGGCCACGGTCACCTTATCTGCAGCAGCAGCTGCCAGAGAACGGGCCTGCTCTGCGGAATCCCCCAATGCGAGCACCACCCCCATTCGACGGACACCCTGCAACTCAGGCTTACCAAACAGTCGCAGCTCGGTATCCTCCTGTGCAAGTGCTTGATCAAGACCCTGATAAACCGGATTATCCGACTCACCAGAAACTTTTATGACTGCTGAGGCCGCTGGCCGGTGCTGGTAAATGGTCGGCACTGGTAAACCGATAATCGCTCTGGAATGCAGCGCAAACTCACTTAAATTCTGGGAAATAAGCGTCACCATGCCAGTATCATGGGGCCTTGGGGAGACCTCATTAAAGAGCACCTGATCATCCTTGATAAACAGCTCAACACCAAATAGACCAAAACCGCCCAGTGCTTCAGTGATGGCCCCTGCAACCCGCTCGGCCTCAGCCAGAGCCTCTGGTGACATGGCCTGTGGCTGCCAGGATTCCACATAATCCCCATCACACTGGCGGTGACCAATGGGTGGGCAGAACCGGGTGCCCTGACGGGTACGAACCGTCAACAGAGTGATCTCATAGTCAAAATCCACAAAACCTTCCACGATCACCCGGGTTTTACCAGCACGCCCCGCATCCAGCGCATGCCCCCAGGCCCGGGAGATGTCTTCACGGGAGCGAATCACACTCTGCCCTTTGCCTGATGAGCTCATGACCGGCTTGACCACGCAGGGAAAGCCCACCCCATCAACCGCCTCTTCCAGTTCACGCTCTGACTCGGCAAAACGATAACCCGACGTAGGAAGGCCCAGAGTTTCCGCCGCCAGTCTGCGGATCCCCTCCCGGTCCATGGTCAACCGGGTTGCCCTGGCACTGGGTACCACCACGCTGGCGCCTGCTGCCTCCACTTCTTCCAGCACATGGGTGGCAATGGCTTCAATTTCCGGAACAATGTAATGGGGTTGTTCTTCTGCAATCAGCGCCTTCAATGCCACCTCATCCAACATGTTAACAACATGGCTGCGATGAGCTACCTGCATAGCCGGCGCATTGGGGTAACGGTCAGCGGCAATCACTTCAACGCCCAATCGTTGAAACTCAATGGCCACCTCCTTACCCAGTTCGCCCGCACCCAGTAACAACACTCGCGTACCCGACCTGGCCAGAGGCGTTCCTATCGATACCATCAGGTTAATACTCCAAAAAAGGGAATGGGATGATCAGCTTAGGAGCCTGCCGGACTTACGACAGTTTCGGCCTAAAATCCAGAAAGAACGGCCAAATTGTCCGATGAATTCGATTAAATAGACCGGCTATTCGCACGAATCCATCGGACAATTTGACTCGTTCTACTGAATTTTATGCTCGAAAGCATAAGCCCGGCAGGCTCCTAATATTTTCCTGTACAACCGCCCACAGCGAAAGCAAAAAAGTAAACCTTTCCTTATAAAAAAATGGACGAACACCCTTTCTCACGTTTTTACAGTTTTCTTCGCCTTGCATCGCCAGAGCCTGGCGCGACAGGCTGCTAATCCACTGAACAATGATCAACGGGATAACAGCTGATCCAGGGAGCCCTCAAGCACCTCTGACTTTGACCGGTTGATTGTTTTTATTCGTTCTGCCAGCTCAGCCAGCCAGCCCGGAGAGTGACCACTGGCAAAACTCTCAAGTGCTTTATCATCCGGTAAAGGCCAGGGCAGCTGCCCACAGAAAGCCACCAGACTGACCTGACGAAGATCTCTGGCCAGCATCCAGTCACCGGACTCATTCTTGCTGATCATCCCCATATGCATCAGCCGAACCGTATACTGCTCCCAGTCATCCAGAGAGACTGAGCTCTCCATGGACCGCAGGTGGGCATAGGTTAACCCTTTGCCTTCCTGAAAACGGACCTGAAAAGCCTTGAGCATCGTGAGTATCGACACCAATGGATGAAGACGCTCGCCACTGGCATTGCCCCCATATAGCGCCAGTGACCGAACAATAACGGCCCCCAGCAGCACCAGAAGCCAGCTCAGATAAATCCACAACAGAAACAGGGGCACCGCCGCAAACGCCCCATAGATCAACTGATAAGAAGGCGAAAGGCTGATAAACAGGGCAAATCCGGCTTTCGCCAGCTCCACCAGAAAGGCCACAAACACGGCCCCGATCAAACCATGACGGACGGGCACTTTACGATTGGGAACCGCTACGTACAAAAGAGTAAACACCAGGGTACTGAGCAAAAAGGGCATCAGACGAAGCAGCCAGCGCTCAACCCCCAGCCAGCCCCCAACAAAGGCAGTGGTATCCGACACCAGTTTCAGGGAGGCCAGGTAAGACGTAAGAATAAAGCCGGCCCCCAGCAACAGTGGGCCCAGGCTGAGAATCGCCCAATAAAGCAGAAACCCAGACACTCTCCGGCGCACCTGATCCACCTGCCAGATCTTGTTCAGAGCCCCATCAATGGTCCTCAGCATCATAAATGAAGTCACCAGCAGAAAAGCCACCCCTACGCCGGTGAGCTTTCGCGCCTGCTGGGAAAAATCACTGAGATAGGATTGCACTACCGCCCCGGTGGCCGGCACAAAATTCTCAAAGATAAAGTTCTGCACCGTATCACTGACCCCGTTCAGACTGGGGATGGCTGACAGCATGCTGTAGGTCACCGTCATCATGGGCACCACAGCAAACAGGGTAGTGTAGGTCAGTGCTGCGGCATTCTCGGCACACCGGTTTTCCTGGAAACGGGACAACACCACTGCAGTGAAACGCCTGAGCATCTGGATAAAATGCAACACCGGCTCCATGATAAACTCCCTGTCAAACAGAAAGGTCAGTTTACCCAATTAAGTAAAAAAAAACCTCCCGCCGTGGCTGATATGACAAGGATTTTCGCATATCTTTTTTCGCCACCACTGAGTTATATTCAGAGGGTTAAAGGCTAGACGGACCGTCATAATAGAATACTTTGATCATCCAATGACTCTTGGAGAACTTCAAGCAGGTCACAGCAGCCAGAAACAACCTGTCACCTGTTGTTTACAGCCGGTGATATCAACACTCCTTTTTTGATTAAATCCTATTTGTAAAACAGGCCTATTTCAGCGAACTCAGGACATCAGTAAAACGCTTATCGATAACGGGATCACACTCTTCCACAAATAAATCTTACCCACACTGAATAAGTACAGGAGCAGCCAGACAATTTTCCCGTTCATTCATGGCAATTACCAAGAAACTATATATACTGGCTATATTCATATTATGCGACATAAATTGAGACGATCTTTCTACCAAGTGGACATAAAACAAAAAGGGATAATCAGTAAAACACCGTCAAACTAAATGACATGAATACAGTGGTGAAAATCATGTTGAATTGCTTTTATCACGCTTTACGATCAACGTCATTAACAATGAATACCGAATATGTATCGATTACGAGAGTTCATTATTGGCACTTCTGTTTTTATGTTCCTGGTTATGGAAAATACATCTGCAAATCCTATCCCCAAATCAACTAAAACCACTCTTCCATCAACAACACTCGCCCCAACTTTGACAAAGCTTGTTCTCACGAATATTACAACCATCACTCCAATGGACGGAGGCAGTAATAAATTCCATATAACCCATAAAAAATGCCCAACCAACCAAGACCAGATGGAAAGTGCAACCTCTCTATTTGTATGCCCTAAAGACCTTTATTATCACTGCATTCCAAATCAAAATGGCGAATACGGTGAGGTTTGCACTAAACCGATGTGGGTACAATCTAACCTGTGCCCAGAATACAACACCATAGCAACAAAGTTGGATGTATTAACATGCAACTTCAGACTAGGTGACTGCCCAACTGTAACTTACCTAAGTAATAAAGGTTGGGAGTTCTCAGCCTGCAGTGATCCATCAGAAGATTTTCTTGAAATGCACGTTGACGATGAAGAAATAAATGAGAAACAGGTGAATGCTAGAACGTCTGATTATGAAAGCTCAGAAGAATGGGTCATTCCCGTTGCAACCGTCGGATCTCTGATCACTTTTACGGGTCTCACGTATTTGTCGATGGCGGTTGTATGTCACCTTAAGGTAAACCGGCCAAGGCTTTGTTCACTGGCCATACTTAAATGGGCCCTTCCTACGATAAACATCTCAAGTGATAACACACTCTCCGAACAGGAAAAATCACAGCTTGCTGAAATGCCTCCTGAAAAAATCGAAGAAATGCTATCTGTTCTTGAAAAAGCGAGAAGAAGGCGCTGTTCAAATTAAGTGTTGCTCTACCCAATGTATAGAAACTTGATCTAAAAAAGCCTCCTCTGAGAAGAGTTGAGTTTTAAGAAACCTTTTCCACCCGAGGTAACGAGACAGGTATTTTGTTG
>NZ_JBLYZI010000072.1:0-29288 GCF_057680865.1 Endozoicomonas sp. Z74 | reverse complement strand
CCTTTACCCCACCAACTAGCTAATCCGACGCAGGCTCATCCAATAGCGCAAGGTCCGAAGATCCCCTGCTTTCCCCCTTAGGGCGTATGCGGTATTAATCCGGATTTCTCCGGGCTATCCCCCACTATCGGGCAGATTCCTACGTGTTACGCACCCGTCCGCCGCTCGTCAGCAGATAGCAAGCTATCTCTGTTACCGCTCGACTTGCATGTGTTAGGCCTGCCGCCAGCGTTCAATCTGAGCCATGATCAAACTCTTCAGTTTAAATCGTTTTGTCACTTCACTCCGAAGAGTGAGTAACGACTCAATTTTGCAATTAAACGTACATGAATTAACAGATATGTTCGCTTGCTCAATTAAGCATCTTAAGTAGTTCAAGACCGAAGTCTTGTTAACCGATGCAATCGCACAAGCGCCCACACGAATTGTCTGATATCTTGTTAAAGAACTTGGTTAGAATCAGGAGATTCTCAACCCTGATCAGCCGTTGATGCCGATCAGCAAGGCCGCCTATCTTACCGCGGCGGCTTTCGTTGTCAAGCAGTCTTTTGCGTCAGAGCAAAGAAGCTTTCCAACTCACTGGCGTTGCCACTCAGGCCCTGTCAGCGGATGCGCATCTTACCGCGCTGCAGCTCGTTGTCAACCGGTCATTTTCGACACCGTTAAAAACCAAACACAACCTCCATCTACCGACATCAAAAAAGCCGGTCAGCAATGAACGATTCGTTCCGCTGTCCTGACTAATGTCTTGGAAGTGGGGCGCATTATACGCATCCAACAGGCTTTAGCAACGATTATTTTCGCTGTAAAAAAACCCGGCAAGGACCGGGCTTTGAACGATTGGCATAATCAGGTATTTACTGCCGCCGCCTTCTGTATAAGCGGAAGCCCAAGGCCAGCAGGGTCAGCAGTATCGGGATCGCAAAGATGTTCATAAGCTTAACCTGGGTGCCCAGCTGCTCTATATCCTTACCCAACTGATGTTGGACATTTCTCAACTCTTTTCGAATCTTCAGCTTTTCCTTAAGAAAGTTATCCACCTCGCTTTGCTGCTCTGGACTGAGAACCAGGGCCTCAACCCCTTCTTTCTTGGACTGCAACTCTCTCAGCTTGCTTTCCGTGTCCGACAATTGCTGTTTGAGCTCTTCTTCTTTCTGGTAGAAACGAGTTTCAGCAGCCCTCTCCAGTTCATTGACCGTTGTAAATGGCCTGCTGAACTGGCCACGACTTCTAATGCTCATCAGGTCGGCATTGCCCAGAAGGTTGTCCACCATATTAATCAGCATGTCTCCGTTGTTGGCAAAGGGCTGTACAATCTGCTGGCCAAAAAAGCTGGTTTTCTGAACCCAGAACCGATCGGTCAGGACATCCGTGTCAGTCACCACAATGACATTAATGTCACCAACGGATTCATTCACATGAGGTATTTGCTTATCACTGTCAGTCGCAGCAGCCTTATCAGGTTGCTCTTTACCAGCAGCGGCTTCCCCCTTCTTGTTATCACTCTTTTCTATAGCACCAAGCTCTTTTTCCCCGTCTTTTTTGGTTTCAGGCTTGGGTCGACCATCCGGGTAAGCGCTTTTTACCTTGCCGGAAATACGGGCGGCAAGTGCATACTCATTACCCGTGGGCTTAAACTCCCGGTACAGGGAGGAAGGGTCAAAGAGAAAGGTAAATTTCTGGCTGTCCATCAACATGGCGCTTTTGCTGGAATGAAGCAGTACTTCAACTCTGGTTTTCCCCTCCTCCAGTGACTCCAATGCACCCGCTGTAGCAAAGTTGACGCTTTTCAATGAGGTGGTGACCACATCATCCTGGCTGAAACTGTTCTCATCAAAACCAAGAATACCCAGGTGTCTTACAGGACGCCCTGTCTGAGATCCGACCGTCAGTGCATTACTGGAATCGGCCAACACCATGCCAGTATCCATCTTCACCCCCCATGAGCGGAATAAGGGTTCCAGTGTTGCCGACTTGCTACCCCCCATGGCCATCATCATCCCGCCCATGTCTCCCATACCACTGGCATCGGATTCAGCAACGGGGTCCACAAACACAAGAGCTCTACCGCCTTTTAGGACAAATTGATCAATGGCATAGCGAGTCTGTTCCGATAAATCCTTGGGATAAATCAATACCAGTAATTGGAAGTCATCGGGAATCTCGCTCACCTGAGCATCCAGAGTACGAACATCGTATAATTGCTTCAGCTGGGCAACACTGGTCCAGGGTCCCGTTGGCTGACGGGAAGCCATATCAAACCCACCTTCAACTTGGAGCTGGGAAATCAGGGCGATTTTTGGCTTCTCTGTTTCAGTAACCGAAAACACCAGCTTACTGATGTCATATTCCAGAAAGCGTTCCTTATCTGGATGAATAAAAGGAACCACTTCTTTTCGACTGGCATCCTCATCACTGACAATGACCAGCCCAAAGTAAGCTTCCCTATTCCCGGTTCCCAAGGGAACGGCCTGCAGACCGTACTCAGACGCCTTATCCTCGGCTTCTGAAAAAGGTTCAGGATCAATAATCTCCAGGGATAGCTTTCCCCTGGAGGCAAGAACGTATTCTTCCAGCAGCTCTGTCACTCTGCGGGCATAGTTCCTGATAAAAGGGACTTCGCCGGTCTGGCTGTCAGAATAAAACAGTTTAATGATGGCTTTTTCTTTCAGACTTTCCAGAAGGTGATGGGTGCCTTCAGAAAGGGTATAGAGGCGATCTTCCGTCAAATCAACTCGTGTCCCTTTGAAAGCCAGGTTGATCGCAATGGTCAGAAACAGCGTACACAGGGCCAGAATCAGCAACCCTGCTCTGGAAAACAGTCGTTGTGTCATGGTCAGCTCCTTAGTCCGCTTTTTTCATATCTATGGCAATTGCCGTCGCCAGTAACCAGGCCAGAATCATCACCAGAAAATAGAGCACATCTCTGAGATCAAGAACGCCCTTGCTGATGGCTTCAAAGTGGGTCATGAAACTGAGAGAGGCAATGCCATCGAGAATCCACTGGGGCACCCAGGCACTGAAAGCATCAAGCACCATAGGGAATCCCGCCACAACAAACAGAAAGCAGACAACAACGGTCAGAATGAAGGCGATCACCTGGTTGCGGGTCATGGCTGACATACAGGAACCAATAGCCAGAAAGCCCCCCGCCATCAGCCAGCTGCCAATATAGCCCGCCAGTATCACTCCGTTATCAGGGCTTCCCAGGTAGTTCACCGTTAACCACATGGGAAAGGTCAACAGCAGGGCAATGCCAGAAAAAACCCAGGCTGCCAGGAACTTACCCATCACAGCCTGTTTCAGGCTGACCGGTAACGTCAGAAGCAGCTCTAAAGTGCCCGCCTTTCGCTCTTCAGCCCAGAGGCGCATACTGATTGCCGGGATCAGGAACAGATATAACCAGGGATGAAAACCAAAAAAAACGGATAGATCCGCTTGCCTCAGCTCAAAAAACCGCCCCAGATAAAAGGTAAAAAGGCTGTTCAACATCAAAAATATAACGATGAACACATAGGCCAGAGGGGTCGCACAGTAGCTGGCTAATTCACGCTTGAAAATAATACCAGTGATACTCATCAGACGACCTCCCTTTCGGAGGCACTCTGGGTCAATGCACGAAACACGTCATCCAACCGACCTTTTTCCACAAAAAGCTCCTTTATCTTCCAGCCATTTTCCGCCACCTTCTGGCTGACAGGCTCGAACAGGCTGGCACCGGATTCTGAAAACAGGGTATAACGCCCTGGCTCCGGACTTTCCAGACGGCTCACTCCAGGAATCTTTTCCAGAATGTCTGTTACCGCAATATGTCCATCCTCAAACTCGAGGGTCAATGCTTTGTGATAGCGGGATTTTTCCTGCAAGGCTTCTGGCGTTTCATCAGCAACGACACGGCCATCGGCAATGACAATGGCCCGACTGCATACGGCGGTCACTTCTTCAAGGATATGGGTGGAAATGATGACAATCTTTTCTTTTGACAGACTTCGAATTAATTCACGCACCTGGTGTTTCTGGTTTGGATCCAGCCCATCGGTGGGTTCATCCAGAATCAAAACCCGGGGATCATGAAGAATGGCCTGAGCAATGCCCACCCGCCGTTTAAACCCTTTCGACAGATTATCTATCGGCCGGTTAACCACTGAAGCCAAAGCCAGTTTATCCACCACATTCCTGACTCTCTGGCGCTTTTCAGCTCCCCTGAATCCCCTGATCTGAGCAATAAAATCCAGAAACTGGGATACCAGCATATCACCATAAGCGGGCGCACCTTCAGGGAGGTAACCAATCATAGCCTTTGCATTAACAGGATCTTTATTTACATCATGCCCAAAGACACTGACACCGCCTTCAGAAGGTTTGATAAAACCAGTGATCATTTTCATGGTGGTGGATTTACCCGCACCATTGGGACCCAGGAAACCCAGCACTTCACCAGGCTCCACTGAAAAGCAGATACCCGCCACTGCATGGCAGTTCCCAAAAGACTTATGGAGGTTTTCGATTGTTATCATTTTTCCAATCCAGTCTCCGTTAAAATCTGAAGATATAGAAATATAGAAGCAGTTTTTATTATTTCAAATTCAGTATTTAATCCGGACAGCCCGGAAACCCTCGGTTAAGGATTCCCTTTCCTGATTAAGGGCCTGCTTTTCAATGTTAATTCCTGCTTTTTATCAAGACAACTCACTTGAGAATGTTACTGAGACAATCGTTTTAAAAAAGCTCGCTGAAATTGCCGGATCTCACCATGAAAGGCTTTCAAAGCTTCATCGGACGCTGGCTGCGCTGGTCTCAAACCATTGAGAATAACCGCAAATAACAACGGCTCCTGATGTTCGGGAAAAACATACCCCACCATGTTATTGACACCGTTCATAAACCCTGTTTTCAACCACTGTTCTTTTTTGGATCGCCCTGCCAACCAGGGAGCCTCCTCTTTCCAGTGATCCCAGCCAACCCTGAGCACCGCCGCAAAGTCATCGGCACTGGCCAGGTTATAACGGGATAATCCGGAACCATCCACCAGACGGCTTCTTTCCAGGGTAACCCCTTCCTCCCTCAGAAAAGCACGCACGGCCTCTGTTCCGGAAAAGAAGGAACCCCTCCCTCCATTCACCTTATGGCCAATGGTTTTCAGAATACTGTCGGCATAGAGGTTATCGGATTTTTCCAGAACCCTCTCCAGCAGGACGGGCAGTGGCTCCGAAAAATGCTGCCCTACTTCCCAGGGAAAGGCTTTGTCCGGTTTACCCAGCAATACCTGCCCTTTAAACAGAAAACCGTTTTGCTTCAATGTTGCTTTTACAAAACGCCTGACCGCACGCTCCGGATTGCTGACCGCAAAAGCCATCCGCATGGGTCCGGCACCGGGCTCAACACACCCTTCCAGACGATACTCATGACTGGAAGAAGGCCAGACCTCCTGAACACACCCTCTTATCTCATGGGGTTCAGGCCGCCGGGTAATAATCTGGCTGTCAACACTCAGCAGCCAGCCCGGCTCATCGTATTCCATCCTGGCCCGCCTTCCTGTCTTGTCAGACGGGTTCAGCCAGCCAAAAAAGCAGTTTCGATCCAGAATCATGGCGCTCACAGGAGCGGCAAAACAGATATTATGGTCATCCCAGCTGGCACCACCCGCCCTTGGATAACCGTCATAAGCCTCACCGTCCAGCCAGATATTGCCATTCAACTCCCTGACACCTTTTTGCTTCAAGGTCAGCAATAACGTCTTAAGATCCTCATGAGTCAAAGAGGGGTCGCCGGAAAAAGACAAAAGCAGGTCGGAATTCAATACTCGTCTGGACGCCAGTTTTCGATGACTCAACAAGCGGGTGGAAAAGCGATAGTCGCGCCCCAGGGCCTGATAGGCCACAATCGCTGTAATCGCCTTGACCGTACTGGCGGGCAAGAGGTTGTAGCTGGCATTGCGTTCATACATAACCCTGCCGGAGTCTGCCCCAACGACCTTGATGGAATGCACATGCCCAGGTGGCAGAGAGGCAACCAACCGGTCCAGATCAAGTTCAAGATCATTATGCAGAGATCCCTGCGCCTGAACAGCCAATACACTCAGTACCCAGGCTATACACCCTGTCAGCCAATGCTTCATAACAGACATTTCATAATAAGACCCAAACCGCCTGAACGAATAGTGTCGCTCACCCCGAACCCTGAAAAGGGCGGCAGGCTCCCCGGCATTTTCACAGTAAAAAAACGGCAGCCGAATAAAAATGCAGCCCGCCTTTACACTATGCTATTAGTCAAATCCCAGATCAACACACTGGCGGCTGGTGAGACTGGCGATAATGCCGACAATCCTTTTTAATGGGAGTAGACTATCAACCGTATCCGCTCACCGCAGCGTTGTCATGGAAACAGGCAACTGCTAGACGGTGAAAGCATTTTCCCGGGAAATGGCAAGCTTTGTGAAAAAACTCAAACTAACATCGACACAACTCATCGCAAAACAGCCAGTCAAGGATTTAGGTTTTAAATCCACCGATGAACTGGAAAACTACATAGGCATTCTTGGTCAGGAGCGAGCCACCGGTGCGATTCAGTTTGGCGTCGCCATGCATCGTTCCGGCTACAACATCTACGTTATGGGAGAGTCCGGTACCGGCCGGATGTCGTATCTACGCAAACACCTGGAAACCGAGGCAAAAAGGCAGAGTTCCTCGGATGACTGGGCCTACGTCAACAACTTCGACAACCCTCGGGAGCCCAGAGCTCTCAAACTGCCTGCAGGGTTGGGCAATGACCTGCAGAAAGACTTTGGGTCTTTCATCGACAAGCTGCTGATGACCTTTCCGGCAGCCTTTGAAAACCCCACCTATCAACAGCGCAAAACCGCCATTGAGCGCAGCTTCAACAAACGCTACGACCAGGCCATTGACCAGATAGAACAGGAAGCCCTGAAAAGGGACATAGCCCTCTATCGGGACACCGGCTCCCTCAGTTTCACCCCCATGACCAAAGGCAAGGCCATGGACGAAACCGAATTTGCCCAGCTGCCGGACAAGAAGCGGGTCAAATTCAACAACGACATCAGTGAGCTGGAAACCCAGCTGAATCAATCCCTGGTGGAGTTACCTCAGTGGAAACGGGAATCCAATGAAAAGCTGCAGACCCTCAACCAGGAAACCATTGACCAGGCTCTGGCACCGCTACTGAAACCACTGCTGAAAAAATACAGTAAGCAGCAGAACATCCTGGATTACCTGGAGGCGGTGAAGCAGCACCTGCACCGCACTGTCATTGAGTACCTGGCTGACGACCGCAGCATGGAGTCCAAAGAGGACGCCAGCAAACGTTCCGCCCTTGAAGAGCTGTACGCCCCTAATCTGGTGGTGGCCCATAAGAGCGATGCGGCCGCACCGGTGATTTATGAGTCCCATCCCAATTACAAAAACCTCTTTGGCCGCATTGAGTACGCCAGTGAGATGGGCGCCCTGGTCACCAACTTCCGCCAGATCTGCCCCGGATCACTGCACCAGGCCAACGGCGGTTACCTCCTGCTCGATGCCAACAAACTGCTGGAAGAACCCTTTGTCTGGGAGGCCCTGAAGCGCGCCCTGAAAGAACAGCAGCTGAAAATCGAATCCCCTTACTCTGAAATGGGGTTGATGAACACCATCACCCTGACCCCGGAAAACATTCCCCTGGATGTCAAAGTCATCCTGGTGGGATCCAGGGACATCTATTACATCCTCCAGCAGCTGGATCCGGACTTTCATGAAATGTTCCGGGTTCTGGTGGACTTTGATGACCAGATCCCCCGCAACCCGGACACCGTTCAGGCCTTTGCCCAGCTGCTGAAAAACCGGGCGGATGATGAAAACTACCCCCCCCTTTCCGCCTCTGCCGTAGCTCGACTGGTGGAGCAAAGCTCCCGGATGACCGAAAACCAGCGTCAGCTTTCCGCAAAGATTGGCGACTTGTTTGACCTGCTGGCCGAGGCTGATTTTATCCGCCGCGCCAGTAACGGCCGGAAGATCAACCACGAGCACATTGACCGGGCCCTGGAAGCCAAAGCCATTCGAACCGGCAGAGTCAGCAAGCAGATTCTGGAGGAAATGCTGGAAGGCAGTATCCTGATCGACACTGAGGGAGAGCAGGTGGGGAAAATCAATGGCCTCACCGTTCTTGCCGTGGGCGATGCCAGTTTTGGCTCACCCGCAAGGATCACCGCAGCGGTTCACCCCGGCAGTCAGGGCATTGTCGATATTGAGCGTGAAGTGGCTCTGGGGCAGGCCATCCACTCCAAGGGGGTCATGATTCTGACCGGGTACCTGGGCAGCCGCTATGCCCAGAAATTTCCTCTGGCCATTTCCGCCAGCCTGGCCATGGAGCAGTCTTACGGGTACATTGATGGCGACAGCGCTTCAATGGCAGAACTCTGCTGCCTGATCTCTGCCCTCACCGACACTCCCATCAAGCAATGTTTTGCCGTCACCGGTTCCATGAATCAGCATGGTGAAGTTCAGGCCATTGGTGGTGTCAACGAGAAAATCGAAGGCTTTTTCGATCTCTGTGCAGCCCGAGGGCTCACTGGTGAGCAGGGGGTCATCATTCCCAAGGCGAATGTTCGAAACCTGATGCTGCACAGTAAAGTGGTGGACGCGGTCAGGGCCAAACAGTTCAATGTCTATGCCGTCAGCCATGTGGAGGAGGCCCTTGAGCTATTGACCGGCCATAAGCCAGGCAGCCTGAACAGTAAGGGGCTGTATACCAAAGGATCCGTTAATCAGAAAGTAGTGGAGCGCCTGAAGGAAATTGCCGAGCTGTCCAAAGACAGCCATTGATGATTCCCCCCCTGAAAAAAACCTGCTCATGGCAGGTTTTTTTCAGCTGCCAGGGCCATCAGAAACGAAACTCCACTCCCGCCTGTAAAAAATGTCCAAGTGCATTACTGGACCAGGTGCCTGCATAACTCAAAGAGACATTAAACGTCTCATTCAAGACTGTATCGACTCCGGCGGCATAATACATAGCATGACGGTCATACTCACCAAAGCCAAAACGCCCACTGCCGGTTTCAAGGTCAGCAGTCGTGTATTGGTTGTATTGCCAGCCCACCGAAAGCTTGAACTCAAGGGGCTGCTCGAACTGCAACCGATCATAGCCGAGCGTTCCTCCCAACCGGGTCGCCCAGCCACTGGAGGAAGCACTGTTAATGCGGGTATTATCATACTGCCAGTTAAATGCATCCCGTGACTGGTTGGAGTAAAGCGCCTGAAGTTCCGGGGTCAGGGTTAATCCCCTGGCCATATGCTCCATATCAAAGTCATACCCTCCCCGGACAAAAAGATCCCACTGTCGGCTGCTGTAATTTCCACTGTAGCTATTATTCTTGTTATCCACCTTTCCCCAGTTATAGGTAATCAACCCTTCCGCATGGGCTGGCCCCGACCCCAATGCAAATGCAGGACCAAGGCGCCATACCCCTGATTCCACTTCCGCATCACTGTTTCGCATGTCAGCCGTCAACCGCTGCCAGGCCCCATAGAGCCCCACCAGCCACACCTCCCCGGCCGGATGCATTATTGCCCCCTGAATACCGTAACCACTGGACTTAAAACCCGGTAGGTCACTCACAGGATCCTGATCCAGGTAGTGGCCATAAAGTTGGAAAACCGTGACCCAGGGGCCTTTCATCATTGATTTTGCCCCTTCAGCCAGCCGGCTGCCATAGGAGGCGTCATCCCCTTCTCCCTGCCCCAGGTAATCCACTTCTTCATGGTCATTGTTGCTGGCCAGCCACCGAAAGGAAGGAACCGTCTGAAACAGGTCCTCGTGATAACTGACAACGGAGTCATGAGGAATTCTGCCCCTGAACAGGCTTCGGGTTACACCAGTAAACCGGTCATAGGCGATAAAGGTTGCTTCCTGATTCATTTTATCCGCCACCACCGGAGGTGACTTCATTGATACCTGTTGAGCAGACGATAATAAATGGGATGATGGAATAATGGCCGTTCTGACCCCCAGGCTTTTGGCAAACTGATCCTCATTCTCACTCTCTATGGCTTTAAAATAAGTATCCTGGCTGTGAGGAGTCTTCCACCTAGTGGATGTATCCAGAACGATTTTAGAGTGAACCGGAATGGATTCAGTATGCGACAAAGTGACAGTATTGGCAGAGGGGTCTGAATGAATCTCTGGGCTGGGGGTGGCACAAAACCCTGAATTCAAAACACCGGTTGAAAGCAACACCGGTACTATCCCCGTCAACATTCGCGTATTGGGCCTGTTTAAACGTCTGACTTCCACAGCGATACCCCGATAACGACCTGGTAACCCGTCCACTTTCTATTCAATCATGCTGGCCATTCAGCCATACAGACCGTTCTTCGGTCACTCCGGATCCGTTAGAAAGCCGGGACTGACTGAGACAGAAAGCAGCCATATGACTTCAGAACATAGTCGATCGTTGGGGGTTAGCCAGTCGTGTCCATAAATAGGGCTAATTCACCAGGGTCCGCTTTCCCTGCCCGATACCTGAAGCACTCTTTCTTGGAACTATGGTTGCTGATAGTTGGTCTACACTGCTTTCTTTCATAAAAGTCAGGAGACCGGCAATGTTAGAAAAACACCAGATCCGCCTGGTATGGGTGACATCGTTAGGCGGCCTGCTGGAATTTTATGATTTTATTATTTATGCGCTGATGGCGGGCTACCTCGCAGACCATTTTTTCCCGGGATCTGATCCGTATACATCGCTGCTCACCACCTTTGCTACTTTTTCAGCCGGTTATTTTGCCCGTCCCATTGGCGGTCTGGTCTTTGGTCATCTTGGCGACCGCTACGGCCGTAAACCGGTGTTTTCGGCCACAGTTCTGATGATGGCTCTATCCACTGCCCTGATTGGCTGCCTGCCCACCTACCATCAGATCGGAGTGCTCGCCCCCATTCTGATCACCCTGTTGAGAATCATTCAGGGATTTTCCATTGGCGGTGAAATTCCCGGTGCCATCACCTACCTCAGTGAAACCGTGCAGAAACATCAGGGAGTGGTGATCAGTCTGCTGTTTATGGCCCTGGTCAGTGGTTTTGTTTTTGGATCCCTGGTGCACAGCTTGTTGCTGGAACTGCTTGGTAAGGAGGCCATGGCGGATTGGGGCTGGCGGATTCCATTCTGGTTTGGTGGCTGCCTGGGTATATTCAGTTACCAGGTCAGAAAACATTTTCATGAGTCCAGCCTGTTTCTGCAACTGGATCAGACCCGACAAAGAAGCCAGATCCCTCTGGTGATTCTGCTCAAACACTATAAAACTGAAATACTGACCGGCTTTTTATTGATTATTCCGGTAGCGGTATCCATGTCATTGCTGTTTCTGTTTCCCCAGAGCTATCTGACCCGCTTGCTGGGTTATGATGCTAAAACGGTGGCCATAGCCGGTGGTTTGGGTAATTTTGCCGCTGCCGTTATCTTTGTCCTGGTGGGTTGGCTGGCGGACCGTAATCCTGCCCCCCGGTTTCAGTTAACACTGCTGAGATACTCATGCCTGGTATCCATACTTCTGGCCGCACCCATTTTTGCGGCATACGCCCACTATCACGTTTCCGTCTATCTGGTCATGATCCCCAGTGCCATTGTCCTGGGCACTGTAACCGGTATTTCCCCTCTTATACTCAGCTCTGTTTTTCCCATTTCCGTTCGCTATTCCGGCATTGCTTTTTCTTATAACGCCTGTTTTGCCGTTTTTGGGGGACTGACGCCGGTTATCGCCATGACCCTGATCCAGACAACCAGCAAACTTTCTTCTCCGGCCATCTACCTGGCACTCAGTGGGTTTTGTGGATTGGCTGGCGTCTACCTCATGTGCGCCCAACACCCTTCCGGTCAGAAAACGACGGCGCAATAATAAATACCGCTATTCGCACCGAACCAGTAGCAGGTTTATAATCGCCGCGCTTTTACCATGGTAAAGACCGGAGAACCCCTTTGATGCCCGCTGATGCCAGTGACGCTCTTGACAAAAGAGTTGATAACAACCGCAACAATCATCAAAAAAACGACCATAACGACCGCTTTGGCGGAACCCGTCGTTTATATGGCCATGAGGCGGTTGAGACACTCAGGCAGTCCCACATCTGTGTGATCGGCATTGGTGGCGTTGGCTCATGGGCAGCTGAAGCACTGGCCAGAACCGCCGTTGGTCACATCACCCTGATTGACCTGGATGACATCTGCATCACCAACACCAACCGACAGCTCCATGCCCTGTCGGAAACCATCGGTCAGTCCAAGGTTGAGGTGATGGCCGAACGAATTCGCAGTATCAATCCTGAATGCAACTGCCAGGTGATCGAAGACTTTATTACCCCGGACAACATTGCCGAACTGATTACCCGGGAGTTTGATTATGTGCTCGATGCCATCGACAATTTCCGGGTGAAGGCAACACTGATTGCCCATTGCAAACGCAATAAAATCAAAATCATTACCACCGGCGGTGCCGGGGGCCAGATGGACCCCACCCAGGTCCAGATTACGGACCTGACCAAAACCTGGCATGACCCCCTGGCCCGCAAAGTCCGTAACCAGCTGCGGGACCGCCATGGGTTCAGCAAAAATACCCAGAGAAAGTTTGGGGTGGACTGTGTTTTTTCCACGGAACAGGCCGTCTATCCACAGGCGGACGGTTCTGTCTGCCAGACCAAGCCCACTGCCGGAGGCTCCATGAAAATGGATTGCGCCAGTGGCTTTGGCGCCTCAACAGCGGTGACGGCTACTTTTGGTTTTGCGGCCACCGCCCGGATGATAAAAAAGCTGATCAACAAACCACCTTCGCCTACATCCTGAACAATTCCGCGTGTGACCCAGTGCGCTCAAAGATAATACGATCGTCGTCGATTCGGTAAATCAATAACCAGTCTGGCTCAATATGACACTCCCGGTACCCTTTCAATGGCCCTGTCAGAGCATGGTCGCAGTGCCTGACCGGGAGCGTGGTTTGTTGAACCAGATAATCCAGCACCGCCACCATTTTTTTCAGGTCTTTACCCTGTTTTTTAATCCTCCGGTAATCTTTCTTAAACTTTGAAGTCTGAACCGGCTTCAGCATTCGTCATCATCCAGGTCGTCCATCATGTCTTCCAGAGTGTCAAACGTCTTTAACCCTAACCCTTCTCTGGATGCCTTCAATGCCTGAAGCGTTTCTTCATTCGGTATCCGTACATCAAAGGGCAGGCCGCCGCACAAACCAACCTGAGTGTAAAACATGGAAATGGCTTCCGTTGTATTGATACCCAGTTTCCGAAATATAGCTTCAGCATGTGCCTTCAGCTCAGGTTCCACTCTGGCCTTGACTACCGCGGTCTTGCTCATAACACGCCCCTTTTGTTTTACTTGAAATCATTGTAGACCAATCGGTACACAATACAATTTCACACAAATGCCCATGGCGAAAGAAAAAGGATGAGTGCCCAGCTTATTGATACCGGTGCGCAATGGCCTTGATCTCCCGGATAATGGCTTTAAGCCCATTGCCCCGGGAGGGGCTTAAATGAGTGAACAGATCCAGCTCCATAAACCAGCTTTCAAGATCTACCAGCTCAATCTCCAGAGCGGTTTTGCCACTGAGGGCTGACAGAACCAGGGCAATCAACCCCCGAATCACCCGGGCATCAGAGTCTGCGATAAAATGCAGCTTCATGGTTTCATCGTCATAATAATGATGGAGCCAGACAGTGCTCTCACAGCCATGGAGGCGGGCGTCATCGGTTTTCCATTTGACCGGCAAAGCTGGCAGCTGTTTCCCCAGCAGCATAATTTCCCGGTACTTCTCCTGCCAGCCTTTCAGCGACTTCAGCCGTTTAATTCGCTCAGCATTCTCTCCGGCCTTCTCTTTGGCAAGTCCCTTTTGAACACCGGTTCCAAGAACAGACGCAAAATTACTGAAGACTTCTGGCAGACTCGGTTGACCACTCGCCTCAGAGCGATCAACGACACCCGAAACGTCCGGAATCGGATGAAAGCCCGGATGATGAAGCCGTTCCAGCGCCAGAATGAAAGCACTCACATCCGCCGGGTTGTTATAGGCAGCAAAGGATGCTCTCACCGTTCCCTGAAGGTTGAGACTTTCCATCAAAGGCATGGCGCAATGATGACCGGTTCGAACCGCAATGCCCTGCTGATCCAGCATCATGCCAATATCCTGGTTATGAAGGACCTCAGAAATAAAGGAGACCATCGGGGCTTTTTCAACGCCTTCTTTCAGTGCCCCACCCATCACCTTCACTCCCTTTATGGCAGCCAGACCTTCCTCAGCCTGCGACAGCAGTTGCCGCTCATGAAGGAGTAATGCCTCTGAATCCATACTTTGAATAAACGACAGCCCCTGAGCCAGGCCTATGGCACCCGCAATATGAGGAGTACCCGCCTCAAATTTGAAAGGCAGTCGATTAAAGCGGGTACCGGAAAAACTCACTTTTTCAATCATCTCTCCGCCGCCCTGCCACGGGGGCATGGCTTCCAGCAGCTCCCGACGGCCATAAAGCACACCGATACCGGTTGGCCCATAAGCCTTATGGCCGGAGAACACATAAAAGTCACACCCCAACGCCTGCACATCCAGAGGACTGTGGGCCGCTGCCTGGGCACCATCCACCAGAACCAGAGCCCCGGCATCATGGGCTGTGTTGATGATGGTGGTCAGAGGCGTCAATGTCCCTATGGCATTGGATGCCTGAGTGATGGCCACCAGCCTTGTTCTATCCGATAACTGGCGCTGGAAGTGTTCAAGGTCAATCCTGCCGCTCTCATCCAGTTCAATCACTTTGATCACTGCCCCTGTGCTACTGGCCAGCAGCTGCCAGGGCACGATGTTGGCGTGGTGCTCAAGCCGGCTGACCAGAATTTCATCCCCGGTCTTTAACTGACTCTGTCCCCAACTGCTGGCCACCAGGTTAATGGCCTCTGTGGTTCCCCGGGTCCAGATGATTTCTTCCGCAGCACCGGCGTTAAGAAACCGCCGCACCTGCTCCCTGGCGTCTTCAAAAGCATGGGTTGCCCTGGCACTCAAAAAGTGGGCCGCTCTGTGAACGTTGGCATTGCTGCACTGGTAATACGTCGTGAGCGCCTGAATCACGGACTCGGGTTTCTGGGTGGTGGCGGCATTATCCAGGTAGATCAAGGGCTGACCATGAGCCTGCTCTGAAAGTAAAGGGAACTGCCTGCGAATAACATCCACATCAAAAGCAGGGGAACGGGCAGGGTGCTGGTGATTCATCATCAGGGGATCGTAACGGTCTTTATTCAAAACAGCTCTTTATAAAAGAGAGCCCATGGAACTGGGAAGTGTATAGCTCAGGTCAACTGAGGCAATACCTTATATCGAATTACCGGGGATTATTGATAATGGCCCGAAAATAAGCCATCTCGACCACTGACAATAGAACATTTATACCGCCTGTTTTGATCGATGGATGTTGAAACACTGCCGAGATGCTGAACAAATGCCCATAGCGCAAGAAAACGATGCCTATAGCCCAAGAAAATAAGGGAGCGATCTGACCCAAAATGATGCGGAAAATAATAACTCTGGCACTGGGGATCACCGTCCTCAACGGCCCGGTTTTCGCCAATGCAGAAAGCACCGCCGTCTCTGAGCCCTCGTTATCGAGCCCTGTAAACTCAACCAACGGCTCCCCCCGAAAGAAAGCGGCAGGCCTGCCCTTTATTTTCAGCTCGGAAGACTGGGGGGTTGCCCTGGGGGGCGCGGGCATTATCAATGGCATCGGCCAGCCCCAGATGTCCCTGTTCGGCACGGCAATCGCCTCAAGCAATGGCACTATGCTCGGCTATCTGGGTCTCTACAACGTCATGATTCCTGAATGGGATCAGATTCAATTTGACTTCAGTGTACTGGAAGCCAACTTTAAAAAAGCCAACTATTATCTCTCCGGCAATCCCGAGTTTGCGGGACAAGTTGCAGACCAAAGTGCTGGCGGCAATGATTCCAGTGTGGACAACTATATTCGCTCTGGAGCAAGGGAACAAAATTACAAGATCCACATGCGCTATACCCTGCCCATTGGTGCGGGCAAAGAAGGCGCTCTGGCGGCTACCGCCCGAAAAGCCCGGGGTTATAAAACCGGTGGTATTGAGTGGAACCCCCTCACCTCAGGTATTACTACTTTCGAACTGCAGCCCTTCTACCAGACCCAGAGGCTGGATGAGTTTGAGTCCGGCGCGCTGGAAAAGCAGGAAGCGGATAAAGCCATGGGCATGCGCTTTATCCTTGAGTACGACAACCGGAACTCCAGCCAGTTACCCACCCGCGGCAGCCGAACCGCCTTCACCTGGACCCATGACTGGGGCAGTGATGACCGGCCTGACTGGTCCACCGTGGAGTTTGAGTTCAGCAAGTTCATCAGCCTGGGCAGCAATGACTTTATGAACCAGCAGGTGATTGCCCTGAATGCCTGGGTTGCTGATACCCCCACCTGGAATGACACCACAACGGTCAACGGTGAAGAGGTCTATCGAAGGGCCCCTTCATTTGCCGGGGTCACTCTCGGAGGATGGGACAAGCTCAGAGGGTATAACTCCGATCGTTTCCATGGCCGCTCGGCAGTGTCCTACAGCCTTGAATACCGGATGATGCCAAAATGGAATCCCCTGGAAGACATGCCCATCATTGGCCCCATGTACGATATCCCCTGGTGGCAGTGGACCCTGTTTATGGATGCAGGCCGCGTTGCAGACAACTTTGATGTCCATGAGCTGCACCGGGATATGAAAACCAGCTTTGGTGGCGGAATCCGTTTCCGGGTTGAAGGCGTAACGGTCAGGACTGAAGTGGCCAGTGGCGCGGAAGAGTGGTATTTCCGAGTCTTTGTGAACCAGCCTTTCTAGACAAAGTTTGCACCGCCAAACTCCCTCTCCCTCTGGGAGAGGGTGGGGTGAGGGAATAACCGATGCAAGTCTCCCCGACATAGCCGGGGGTCATTAATGAATGAGCCAACCGAATCACTGGCTCAGTTTACATTCCTGTGTTATAAGTTTTATCCAGACAAACTGAACAAACACAGACTATTTTCAAGCAATGAACTCAGCCCATAGCAACCTGATCCTTATTCTAAACGTGGTGATTATTATCTCCGCGGGGGGATCTGTGGGCTGAATACAACCCTGTTCCACAAAACCCCCGAACCGCAAGGTCCGGGGGTTTTTTTTTGGTTATACCAGGAGACTCGCCATGGAACTCACTGCCCTGATTACCCTTCAGCTGATTGCAATAATCCCTGTCCTGTTACTACAGGTCATAAGCACAGGCTCATCAGCACCAGAATCCGTCGCCCAGGCTTCGGTAAAGGGTTTCACAGAGCAGTTATTTCCAGATCCAACCGGGGGTGGTCAGAATGAAAGGCGCTGAAGCCATCGTAAAAACCCTCCACCTCCTCGGCGTTGATACCCTTTTCGGGTACCCGGGAGGCACCATCATGCCGGTATACGACGCCCTTCTTGACTCCCCTGTTGAGCATGTCCTCTGTCGCCATGAACAGGGAGCCGGCTTTTCCGCCATTGGTTACGCACGCTCCACACTCCGCCCTGGTGTCTGCCTGGCCACCTCAGGCCCCGGTGCCACCAACCTGATTACCGCTCTGGCAGACGCCATGATGGACTCCGTTCCCATTGTGGCGATCACAGGCCAGGTCCCCCGGGCAGCCATGGGAACCGATGCGTTTCAGGAAATCGACATACTGGGTCTGTCCATGGCCTGCACCAAACACAGCTTTCTGGTGGATAGCCCGGACACATTATGCGAAACACTGCAACGCGCCTTCGCCCTGGCCGTTGAAGGCCGACCCGGACCGGTGCTGGTGGACATCCCAAAGGACATTCAGCAGGCAGAGCTTTCTTTTCAGCCTCCTCTGAATACCGTTGCCTCACCCAGGGAACATACAAACCACTCATGCTCTCCCGAGATTCAGGAAGCCATTGCCCTGCTGCAAACGGCCCAACACCCCATCGTCTATGTAGGTGGAGGAGTGAGCATGGCAGGAGCTGTGCAGGAGCTCCGTGACTTTCTGGACACCACCGGCATCCCCAGCGTCTGTACCTTAAAGGGGCTTGGCTCTGTGCACCCTGATACTCCCTGCTACCTGGGAATGCTGGGAATGCACGGTACCCGAGCCGCCAATATGGCGGTGCAGAACTCAGATTTACTGCTGGTGGTCGGTGCCCGGTTTGATGACCGGGTCACCGGCAAACTGGATACCTTTGCCCCTGATGCCAAAGTCATCCATATGGATATAGACCCGGGCGAAATTCACAAGCGCAGAAGGGCCTGTGTTGCCCTCACGGCCCCCATCAATGAACTTCTTCCTGAACTGACAGGCTCGCTGAAAGGTTCATTGCCCATTGAAGAATGGCGCCAGTATTGCCTGTCCCTGAAAAAACAGCATGCCTGGAAATACCACAAACCCGGTGATGATATCTTTGCCCCTTTGCTCCTGAAGCAACTGTCAGATCAACTGCCCCCGGACAGCATCGTCAGCTGCGATGTTGGCCAGCACCAGATGTGGGTCGCCCAGCACATGGGCTTTCACCATCCCCGCAACCATCTGACCAGTGGCGGCCTTGGCACCATGGGGTTTGGCCTGCCCGCTGCCATAGGCGCGGCAATGGGCAGGCCGGAGAGTGAGGTGGTTCTGGTGACCGGAGACGGCTCGTTCATGATGAACATCCAGGAGCTCAACACACTCCGCCGAAAACAGCTTCCGGTCAAAATGGTTCTGCTGGACAACCAGAAACTGGGAATGGTCCGCCAGTGGCAGGAGCTGTTCTTCGACGGCCGTTACAGTGAAACCGACCTGTCGGACAACCCTGACTTTGTCAGCCTGGCAGCAGCATTTGGTATTCCGGGGAGAATGATTTCTCAACGGGATGAAGTTGCACCTGCACTGACAGAAATGCTGGCCGCTTCCACGGCCTTTCTGCTCCATGTCTGTATTGATGCCCGGGAAAATGTCTGGCCCCTGGTTCCCCCCGGAGCCGCCAACCACGAGATGCTTGAGGAGTACTCATAATGTATCAGCTGACAATTCAATGCGGAAAACAACCGGATGTGTTGGAAAGAGTCCTGAGAGTGATCCGGCACCGGGGTTTTTCACTGGACAGCCTGGGCATGAGAAAAAGCAGTCACCCGCAGCATATGGAGCTGACCATTGATGTTTCCGGCATCCGCCCCCTGGGGCTGCTGACCACCCAGCTGGAAAAACTCTATGATGTTATTCAGCTGGAGGTGAGTGCCATAGACATCGGTCTACAGGCATCAGCAACGTAGATTCCAGTTTTGGTGTCAGGCAGAGTGATCAGGCCTTCTCCCCCGTGATATCTGCCACCCGCTCAAGTTCTTTCAACTTCATCCGGAACCGGTTGATGATAAATTCACGAAACCAGCGATGGGCCCGGTTATGCTCCCAGTACTCCGGCCACACCACGCTATAGTGAACCTCTGGCGTATCTCCTGGCAGCGGTTTAACCACCATACCCTGTTCATAAATGTTGGCCTGGGCGGCTCGCTTCATGGTGATCAGAATCTGCTCTGTCTCTTTGACAATCTGGAGGCTGATGGGCAGATTGGGCGTTTTGGCCGCCACCCGGATATTGGGGCTCAGGCTATCCAGATAGTCCCGGATAAAATGGGGGCTTCCCATCCAGGATGAGTGGCGGATCACTGAATATTTTTCAAGATCATCCACCGTAATATTTTTATGGACGCAGGGATGGCTTTCATGGACCAGGGCACAGATGCCGTCTTCCATCAGAGGCGCAGAACTGAACCCCGACGGCGGTTTTCCCACATAGCCCAGCACCAGGTCTACCTGCCCTGCCTCCAGTTTTTCATCCAGCTGGGGGCTGAACTGCAACAACTCAAAATTGAAATGGGGCGCCTGGGACCAGAATTGCTGAAGAATCTGCGGCAACATCTGCTCAAGCACAATATAGGTGGCCGCAATGGTAAAGTTCTTTTCGGTGGTCCAGGGATCAAACAGCTGGTTTTCAAAAATGGTGCTGGCTTCTGTCACCACCCGGTTCACATCGTCTTTCAGGGCGATGGCTTTCTCAGAGAGAAAAATACGGTTTCCCTGGCGGACCAGAATCGGGTCGTTCAACGCTTCACGAAGCTGCGCCAGGGTGCGGCTCATGGCCGACTGGGTGACATGCATCTGCTTGGCCGCCAGCGAGACACTCTGGGTATCCAGCAGTGCTTTCAGACCTGGCAGAAGGTTCAGATTCAATCGGTACAGGTTCATGTTATTCAGTACATCCTGGAGCTGTAAGGCATCAACACCCGTTCCACACAGAGGCGTGAGACTATAGTCATATCACTTTCACTTCATCAGTATTAACCCCTATACATTCATTCCCATTAGGGTACACTGGAAATCAGGATCCAGGATAAGCCCTGGTTAATCTGGCCTAGAAGTCAGCCCGTCCAAATGCTCCATAGCAGGCAGAACGCGCTGGCATCAGCTGCAACAGCTGTAAGGAGGGTCTATGAGCCAAGACAAGTATAAGAACATGCAGGATCTGGTGGACAGTTACATTGCATCAGGCATGTCTGCCAGAGAGTATGTTGAAGCCCGCGTCGATGCCGGCGACCTCAGTGCTGCTGAAGCACTGAAACTGCTGTCGATTCTTCGTGAGGCCCAATCCATCACATTCAAGCTGGCCGAAATCAGTGACGACGACGTCGCCGGTCTGCAAATGATTCTGGTGCGCAAGGAAGAGGAAAGCCATTGCGACTCCCCGCCCCTGTTCAGTATTGAGATCAATGAAAGCCTCAACCCCAACCGGGAAGACGTGATTGAACTGCTTCAGAAATTTGCCAAGGAGCTGGCAGTACTGGCCACCCGTGGGGAGCTGGACGAAGCCGAGGCGATTGACACCATTGATGATAACCCGGAAGACTGGCTTGATCACCCCAATATCCTACCGGCCAGCGAAACCCGTCACTGATAATCACACCACACAGGTCCAACTTTCAGGGCCATCCACACCAAACCTACTGAATTTTCGCCCGGTCATACCGGGCATTGTTTTATGCACAGCACAACTGACAAAAAAGAACCTGCAAGCAGCCTTTTCAGAAAGAACGCTCATCAACAGATTTACTGGTCAAACCATTGAATGACCTGTGGATAACTTCCTGAACCCCAGAGGCCAAGGGCAAAAAACAGATCTGTTTATTTTTTGATCAACTTAAACAAAACAAACAGCACTTCACAAGCATCACCACAGAACCACTGAAAACAAAGGGATATACCTCCTCATACTTTGCAGAAAAATCGGTGACAGGGCAGAATGACCCAAAAACGATTGACTGCAAAACGGTCACCGTCAGAACAATAAATCCCCAGAGCGAAAGAAAACTATTTTTCACGACAGAGACCATCAATAAGAAAAGGAGCCCCCTGGGAGCCCAATGCCAACCTATCAGATTGGAGCCACATTTTTCAGCCTTTCCCTGACTCTGATGACCCTGATGCAGGTGTTACCATCCATCCGGGACCCCAGGGCCTCTGGTTTTGCCCTTTTGCAACTCAGCCTGCTGGGCTACCTGCTCCAGCCTCTGGTGGCATCCTGGTCCGGTGACTTCTGGCTGATGTGGCTTTGCAGCGCCCTTCGCAACATGATACCCACCCTGTTCTGGCTGGTTTGCAACCTCTCCTTTAATGACCGTTTTCGACTGTCCCCCAAAACCCTGACCATTCCCCTGATCGTCATCCTCACCCCGACCATAGGAAAAGCGGGAGCTTACCTGCTGCACCTGGACACCTCTTTTATTTTCAACTGGCTGATGTTCCACCTGCCACAATGGCTGGAATTCCTGTTGATTGCCCATGCCCTGATCACCGTGATCCGAAGCATGCGGGACGACCTGGTTGAATCACGCAGGGAACTGCGAGTCTGGCTGCTGGCCAGTGTTGGCCTTTACATAGCTCTGATCGTCACCATGGAACAGTTTTTTGATGGAGGACCGACCCTGTTCGTAGAAGCACAACCCCTGTTGCTGGCTTTTTTTCTGTTTGTTTTTTACGGTCGTCTATTGCGTTTCCGGACTGGATCACTGTTTCCAGAACCGGCTTCCCCCGAATATGCCAATAAAGCCTCCAGTGAAGACCCGGTCAATACCGCTTTAAGCACAGCCTGTTCAAACACCACCGGTCAACAGGTCGATCGGTTCAATGAGCTGGTCTGCAAACTGAAATCACTGATGGAAGACCAGCGCCTCTATAAAGAAGAAGGGATAACCATTAGCGACCTGGCCAATTATATGGATATCCAGGAATACCGGTTACGCCAGCTCATCAACCAGCATATGGGCTACCGAAACTTTAATGACTTTCTCAATGGTTACCGGATCCAGGAAGCCTGCCAGCGTCTGATTTCTCCCCAGGAACGGAACCTTCCTGTCCTTTCCATTGCCCTGGATACCGGATTTCGCTCGTTAAGTGCTTTTAACCGGGCTTTTAAAGAGCGGACTCAAATGACACCCAGCCAGTTCAGAAAACAGCCAGCAGCGGGTCAACAGGAACCACAGGGTCACCCGGTGATGCCCTCTGTGAAATGCCCGGAAGCCCTTGAAAATGGGAGCTGACTGATTCTGAAATAATCTGACTGATTTCAAAATCGGTTATTTTTCTGCCACTTTACGCCAGACCCTTCCCCTTGATCCCACTACATTGAAGCTCTGTTGTGATGAACAGCAGCACAATAATAAAAACAAATGCCCATAGCCCATGAAGAGTCTATAGCGCATAAAAAGCCACGAGGAAGTCCCCTTGAACATCCGATCCCTATTGACCGCTTCTGCAATGGTGTTACTGCTCACTGCCTGCACTCAGGAGGGCAGTCAACCATCGCCCGTAGCAAAAGAAAGGCAACAAAACGCCTCAAGTGACACTATCGAAAACGAAAACTTCCGAAAGGATCTTCAAGCCCGGCTGATCAAGGCAAAAGCAGGCGATGTTATTGAAATTCCTGCAGGCACCTTCACCATTGATCGAAGCCTCTCCCTGAACATAGATGGTGTTACCCTGCGCGGTGCCGGTATGGACAGGAGCATTCTCTCCTTTAAGGGCCAGGTGGCCGGTGCAGAAGGGCTGCTGGTCAATGCCAGTGACTTTGTGGTGGAGGACCTGGCCATTGAAGACACCAAAGGTGATGCCATTAAAATCAACCAGGGCAACAACATTGTGATTCGCCGGGTTCGGGTTGAGTGGACCAACGGTCCTGACAACAGCAATGGTGCCTATGGGCTGTACCCGGTACAGACGGAAAACACCCTGATAGAAGATTCCGTGGCCATTGGCGCATCCGATGCCGGAATCTATGTGGGCCAGTCCAGAAATGTCATCGTACGAAACAACCGGGCAGAATATAACGTCGCCGGTATTGAGATTGAAAATACCATTGGTGCCGATGTCTATGGCAACATTGCCACCAATAACACCGGGGGAATCCTGGTCTTCAATATGCCCTACCTGCAGCAACCCGGCCACACGACCCGAATTTATAAAAACCAGATCTACGCCAATAACTATGACAACTTTGGCACAGAGGGTACAGCCGTAGCCGCTGTACCGGCGGGTTCAGGCATCCTGATCAATTCAAACGACAATGTTGAGATTTTTGACAACGACATCCGTGATAACAAAACTGCTAATGTGATCGTCAGCAGTTACTTCACCGCGGGCTACGAAGAAAACTACCAGTTATCGGAAGACTTCGACCCTTATCCGGAAGGCATTTTTGTTTACAACAACCGGTTTAAAGGAGGCGGTGACAGCCCGGACCGCATGGAGCTCAAAGCCCTGAAAATTGCCGAATTTGGCTTCAGCGGCAGCCTGCCGGATGTGCTCTGGGACGGCATTCTGAGCCCAAAGGCAGAAAAGCCCGCCCTGTGCATAGACAATGGTGATACTGGTATTGTCAATGTCGATGCCGGAAACAACTTCAGCAACATCAGCACGGACATCACTCCTCACCGTTGTACGCTGCCCAAACTGGCGGCGGTTTCTCTGCCAATGCTGGAGGGCTGATGTATGTTTGCAGTTATCAGGGTACCTGCCTCGATCAGGATGTGCGCAGTATGGCTATTAACCCTGGTATTGGCAGGCTGTGGTGAACAACCACAGCCTCTGCTGATGATCAGTGGGGATAACTATCCGGAAAAGCTCAGCCAGTGGCAGCTGTATCACCTCAAAGACAACCGCCTCCAGCTGGCGGAAGGGGTTGTCCCCTACAAGCTGAACACCCCTCTATTTACGGATTACGCCAGCAAATTGCGTACTGTATGGATACCAGAGGGAAAGCAGGCGGAACGGGTTGATGGTGAAATCCAGTACCCCACCGGGACCATCATCAGTAAAACCTTCTACTATCCCATTGCCAGCGGCTCTGTTTTACAACCCTCGGAAGGCGATCAATCGCTCTTCTCTCACTCAACCGAAGAAGGTTTGCCATTAAATCAGGTGAGATTGATTGAAACCCGCCTTCTTGTCCATCAGGAAAATGGCTGGGTCGCTCTACCCTATGTCTGGAATAATAAGCAAAACGACGCAGTACTCGAATGGGCAGGTGATAGCAGGCAACTGACGCTTGCTGGCACAGAAAGCAACCCCTTTTTATCTAAAGAACAAATGTCGTTTACCTACATCATTCCCGACGCCAACCAGTGCGCGGGCTGCCATGCCGAAGAAGACAGTCGTCAGGCCGTCAAACCTCTGGGCCCAAAAGTGCGCCACCTGAATCGAAGCTACGACTATGCCTCAGGCGAAGAAAACCAGCTCACATACTGGTCTCGAACAGGGTTGTTGAAAGGCTTGAACAACCCGGATCAGCTCCCCCAAAACGCCTTATGGCCCAATGGACGCCCTGGAGAATCTCTGGCCCATCGTGCCCGAAGCTACCTGGATGCCAATTGCAGCCACTGCCATAACCCCAGTGGGGCAGCACGCACCAGCGGGCTCTTTCTGACCATGGATACTCCGGAAAACGCCCGACTGGGTTTCTGCAAGCGGCCCATAGCGGCGGGTAAGGGGGCTGGCAACCGGACCGTAGACATCATGCCGGGTCATGCTGACCAGTCTATTCTCACTTACCGGATGGCCACCATAGAGCCCGGGGAAATGATGCCGGAGCTGGGCCGGTCTTTGAGCCATAAAAAAGGTGTTGACCTGGTGGGGCAGTGGATCGACAGCATAGACCCGACGGCCATACTCTGTCTCGCAGGTGGATACGGCTCATAAGACGACTTTCGACGTTTGATAAAAAACGACTTTAGATAGATATATGCAGCTAAAATCTGAAAAAACACACCCATTATTCATGAACAGAACCAGGGAGAAAGCACAGCCAATAAATAACTTGCATACCAGTATGAGCTTTAGTACAACTGACGACGCCAACACAAAAAAACAATAACAATACAAACCATAACTCTAATAACAATTCTAATAACAACCACGGCAAGGACACCGACATTTATGTCTTATTCCCAGAGAACGCTGCTGCTTGCACCAGCCGCGGCCGGCTTCCTGCTGGCAGGTACTCTCCTCACCACCTCATCGGCTCAGGCCTTTGAATTTGAAGCCATGGACGGAGAAGTCCAGGGCTCTCTGAACACCACAATCAGCCTGGGAGCAAAATACGACCTGGAAGGTTACGAAACCCCGGATTCCAATGAGCAGCTCGAAAACGACGGTGACCGTTCATTTAAACGTGGCTTTGTCAGTAAGGCGTTGAAAGTTACTTCAGAACTGGACGTCAAAAAAGACAACTACGGTTTTTTTGGGCGGGCTACCGCTTATTACGACCATGTACTGATGAATGGCACCAACTACTGGCAGGAAAATAATGATGCCGATGTGGCCAAAGGGCTGTATGACGAAAGCGGCACTTTCCCGGGCTGGTCTGATGAGGTCAAGGACAACCAGGGCCGGGGAGTGAAACTGCAAAGTGCCTATGTCTTTGCTGACTGGCAGTTTGAGGGTGGTCAGAAACTGAGTCTGAAGCTGGGGGATCAGACCCATAACTGGGGGGAAACCATCTTCTACGGGGGCGGAATGATGGACCTCAATGCCTACGATATGGCCCTGGCCACCCTGCCCGGTTCCGATGGAGACCTGAACCTGGCCCAGGGAATGGTAATGGCGGACCTGCAATTCAATGATGAAATGGCTTTATCCGCCTTTGTTCAGTACGACTGGGAAGGGTCTATTCTTCCCGGGCGGGGTACCTATGGTTCCGGGGAGGATATTTTTGTTCCCGGGTCGGATTTTGCGCATTATGACTTGGCAGGGCTTGGAGTCAGCTCTGCAGTCCTGGATGGTTTAAATGCAGGGGTACTCCAGCCCAATGGATTTAGTTTGTTTGAATACCAAACAGATTTTATTACTGTTGCAGACACCTCCGGTTCCAAAAATGCTAGTAATTCTGGCCAATGGGGCTTGCGCTTTACCTATGAGCCTGAGTTTATAAAGGACACTGAATTTGCTTTTTACTATGCAAACTATCATTCCAGCTTACCCACTATTGAAGCCATGATCGCTGACGATGCAACCCTGAACACAGCAGCTGGAGCAGTAGCCGGCGCGGCTGGAAATGATGCTATCGGTAACCTATACCTTCTAAACCAAGCAACCTATGCTCAAGCTGTATACCCTGAAGACATTAAAATTTGGGGGGCAAGCTTCCATACAAAAGTATTTGGTTATACCCAAATTGCTGGTGAAATCACCTACAAAGAGAATGCTCCTATCTGGATTGACCATCCAGAAGATCTGCTGGCAAAAGTGCTGACTGCTGGCAATAGCATAGTTAACAACGGAGAATGGTCTGCCTCGCATGTTGATAGTACCCGGACGGCAACTGTTGGCCAGTGGTATCAAAACTATGAGCGAACCCCAGTCTGGGATGCCTCATTATCAGCAATCCAACCCTTTGGTGCCGTATTGGGCACTGATCTGATGTATGTGGTCACCGAATTTGCCTTCGAACAAGTCTCAGGGCTTGAAGACTATGACAAATACGTCGCCAAAGGTTCCAGTGAGTGGTTTGGGGATGATAGAGAAAAAGAGGCCGACGAACGTCTGGACCGCTTCAGCTGGGGCTACAATATGATGCTGGGCGCCAACTGGAACGATGTGGGCATTTCAGGCGTGAATCTGGAATCCACTTTTCGCTTCACCCACGATGTAGATGGTAACTCTCATATGACCGGGCGCTTTGAAGAGGGTGAGAAGAAGATCAATATGGGCCTCACTGCCAAGTACGATCAGATGATGGCCAAGCTTACCTGGGGTGGCGATGCTGATACGGTGCTGCGCAAGGGCACTATTACTGGAACGGTCGGGTATAAGTTCTAACCTTTCCCCCTCACCCCGGCCCTCTTCCTGAGGGAGAGGAGGAAATTGGACAGTCCTCAAAAAAAAGGGTGCCGTGGAAAACACGACACCCTTTTTTATTCACCCCAGCTCTGTCAGGCATTGGGATCAATAATCACAAACGCCCCTTTCTGGG
This sequence comes from Endozoicomonas sp. Z74, assembly GCF_057680865.1. Classification (NCBI taxonomy): domain Bacteria; kingdom Pseudomonadati; phylum Pseudomonadota; class Gammaproteobacteria; order Oceanospirillales; family Endozoicomonadaceae; genus Endozoicomonas; species Endozoicomonas sp. Z74. The sequence goes on along the minus strand of NZ_JBLYZI010000072.1, from coordinate 1,735 downwards.
AAGCCATTTTTCGGCAGGCCTGGTAGTCGCGCTCACTGGTGATATAAAAGGTGGGGGCAACGTTAACAGAAAGATCTGGAGCCATTCCTTTTGAACTGGATACCCGGGTGGAAGGGACACTGCCCATGGAGTAACAAACAGCTTTTTCTGAAGCGTCAGTCATCTGCTGGCTTTCTTCGGCTTCCTGAGCCTGAACGCTTCCCGCCATAACTAAAGCGGTAACGGCAACAACAATTGCTTTCATTGTCTTCATTCCTTCTGCATTGCTCTCTTGCGAGAATCGATTTTGGGAACTGTTGTTATCGGCCATCCAGACAATGGTTTAGGGGCTGTAACCGGCTAATGTTTACTTTTTCCAGCCACTGGAAAACCCATAGCAACACCTGAATAAAGTATATTCAGCCCTGTAGAGCCAGCAGGGTCACGCCGATACTCTGAGCCATTGAGTCCTTCAACGGTCTTTACACCTCCTCCTCAGGCTGCTTTTACCGAATTCTTTCTCCTTATAAAGTACGCTTGGAGAATTGAACAAAGGCTGACCTGGGTCAATGACCATCACTACAAATACCCAGCCATCTCTTTTTTTTACAATCCCCGACGGTCAGCTTACGCACTGCAGACGATTTGGCAGTTCCAAAACAGGCCATCAAACCGGTAGTATTAACCAATTACCTTTCGTTACGACAAAACTCAAACTCACCAGGACAAACTGGACGTTGACATGAAGAAACTGATCGCCATTTCAGCTGCGACCCTGATGCTGCCATTGCTGGCCCAAACTCAAATTGCCCAGGCGGCTTCCCTGGACAAAGAGCAGCAACAACAGGTCAAGCAGCTGGTACGTGAGACATTAATGGAAAATCCGGAGATTCTGGTGGACGTCATTAATGAATTGAAGAAAAAAGAAGAAGCCGCCAGAAATGCAGCCCAGAGTACGGCCCTCAAAGAGAGCCATAAGGAACTGTTCAATAATACCAATGACCCCTATGCCGGAGCTGAAGCCAAAAAAGCAAAACTCAGCCTGGTCTATTTTGGCGATATTAATTGCGGGTACTGTAAAAAGCAGGATCCCATTCTGGATAACCTGGTAAAGGCCTATCCTGATGTGCGTATCATTTACAAGGATTTACCCATACTCAGTCAAAGCTCAAGGGAGGGTGCAGCCCTGGCCCTGGCTGCCGGAAAAAAGGGTAACAACGCCTACCATGCTCTTCATTCCCGCCTGATGACCTTCCCCGGTCGACACGACTCAGACACCATTGCCGCTGCTGTTAAAGCAGAAGGCCTGGATATAGACCAACTGAAGAAGTCTGTGGATAACACCATCAATCAGCAGCTGGATAACAATCTGCGGCTGGCACAAAAGCTGGGCATTCGTGGTACACCGGCTCTGGTTTTTGCGGATCAGATCCTGGGAGGCTTCAGTGATGAGACTGCTTTGAAAGCCATGATTGAAGAGCGCCTGAAGAAGGCTGACAAAAAATAAAAGATACTTTTAAAAGCCACGGGATGTAAAAAACCTCTCATGACAGCTCCAGGCAGCCATGAGAGGTTTTATAAACTGCAAATATCAGGGCCTGCGACAAGGGGCAGACCGATCTGATTAGATGCATTAGTTCAGATCTGATCTGACAATTCCCTCTTCAAAAAAGGGAAGGGTTACCGATTTAGATAGAGGGTGAAATCACTGAAATCTAAATCGTAAAAAGGTAACCCTTATGATTCATACTAATCA
>NZ_JBLYZI010000071.1:0-29514 GCF_057680865.1 Endozoicomonas sp. Z74 | reverse complement strand
TGATTAGTATGAATCATAAGGGTTACCTTTTTACGATTTAGATTTCAGTGATTTCACCCTCTATCTAAATCGGTAACCCTTCCCTTTTTTGAAGAGGGAATTGTCAGATCAGATCTGAACTAATGCATCTAAGTCCAGCTGAGCCTCCAGTGGTACTTTCCCAGCACATTATGGAAAGCCTTCAGAGTTATCCTATCTACGATTTATTTTTAATTACTCGACGGCCTGAAGCTCCTTTTGTTGGTTTTAATGCTTTACGCCTGGTGATGGATATAGCCTTGAATCAAGGACCGGGTGAGCGTCCTGGTGGAATGCAGGCTTACTTTGCATCCAGCGAGTCTGCCTTTATGGGGATTCAGGAGATATCATCCAATGCAGAGGGTTTTGATTTTCGTGACCCATGGAGTGGTTTATGCCTTCACTATGATTGGTCTCCGGGTTCATTCTTTCCAGGACGGATAGTGATAAATCAGTCTGGTACCTCTTCAGAAGAGCCATGGGTCAGAATTGAGCGTGTAAGCGATGAAGCATTGACGGCTCCACAACCACGAATATTGTTTCTTATTTTTCCTGTATTCCGGATGCCTCTCAATCCCGGTGGACAGCAGGCAACGTCATTGTCTCCAGAGCCTGGAGCTGCACATTTGCTATTGCCAATAAACCCATGGTAACGGTTTTCTGAAAGCGGCTCAGGCCGCTTCCGCCTCTTTTTTCATCTGTTGATGCAGTTTCTTATAGTAAGGCATTGCCTCTTTCATACCCGTTTCTGTCGTATACAGAGGTTTATAGCCCAGGTCGGTGCGGGCTTTTTCAATGCTGAAAAAGTTGTCTATACCGATTCGCTCAAGCGCCAGGGTCGACTGGGGTGGCTCTCCTACCTTAAACCATTGGTGCAACTTCTCCCAGGCTGAAACGATGGCCTTGATCAAGGGATAGGGAATTCGCTTTGTGGGGTAAGGGTAGCCCAGCTGTTCCACCAGAGGGCGGGAGAACTCCATCATATTGATAGGCTCACCATCATTGATGAAGTAGGCCTGTCCCGAGGCGTTACCCTGTTCACTGAGCTGGCTGGCTGCCAGGAGTTTTCCATGGATCAGGTTATGGACGTAAGAGTTGTCCAGTCGTGCTTGACCATCCCCCACCAGCGCTTTGAAGGAGCCCTTGATCAGCTCCTGAATCATTTGCTTGAAAACGGTTTGGTCTCCAGGCCCCCAGATACCACTGGGACGAATGGCACAGGTATACAGGCCATTTTTGCCATTAACAAACAGCACGAGCTGTTCCGCCTTGGATTTCGTCTCTGTGTATAAATCCCGGAAGCCGTCAACCACATAAGGCAGTGTCTCGTTGCCGTTAGCAATGGGCTGGCCGTTAATCACCACACTGTTGGAGCTGGTGTAAACCAGTCGTTTCACGCCCTGTTTCAGGCAGGCATCCACGATATTATGGGTGCCTCCCAGGTTGATATCGTAGGTCCGCTTTTTTACGGCGGCACTGACCACCCGGGCAGAGCGAATTTCAATGATGGCAGCGGTATGAAAAACGGTGTCAATACCCTCACAGACTTTGGTCACCAAGGCTGTATCACAGATGTTGCCCTGTATTTTTTCCAGATTCGGATGCTCCAGAGGGCTCTCAGCCAGGTCAAAAACACGGACGTGATGACCACGGTCAAGCAGTTCTCTGGCCAGGTTAGTGCCTAGAAAGCCTGCTCCGCCGGTGACCAGAACGTTGCCAAGTTCCACGGGTTCAGGAAGGTGTTCAGGATTCGTCATAATGCTGGGACACTGCTTGATTGTTGTTATTTGGAGACTATTTTTGAGGATCTTTCCTCAGGAAACATACTGCAAATGGATTAGTTTTGGTATGGTGTAAATGACCCGGATGCCTGTCATGGGCAGCCGGGCCAACCATATGAGGGAACATGTATGTCTAATATCAGAGAGCGGCTTAATTTTTAGAGTTCGGGTTTTACTGTGTGCTCACTTGACCGGCTTGCCTGGGTAGGGTAGAGCAGTTCTAACCCGGCTTTGGCAAGGGATTTTCTGAACTGGATGTCTGACATTACTTTAAGACGCTTTCTATCAGTTTCAGAGCTGATTTCCTTTTTAAGATAATCTTCCATCCCCAACTGTTGTAGAGGGAATTCACCCAGAAGGACTAATGGAATACTCTCGGGACTTGGTTTTTCACTATGGGCACTGTTAATCAAAGCGGCAATTTGATCAACCACTTTCTTGATATAAGACTCAAGTGTTTCTCTGGCATTATGCCATTTTTCCGGAGATACACCTTCTGGAGGGGAAAGGCGGAGAATAGGTTGAACCGCAGCATACCCTTTTTCATTGGCAAATCCTTTTTTTAGACGCTCAAAGTAGTGCTGGTATTTTTTGGTGGGAAGTGCACTGAGTAACTTAACGCTGGCTGCTGGAATGGCCAAGGGAGCGCCAGGGGCAAGCATCTGGTATTGATCGACCACTGCAAGGACTTTGGCAATTGCCTCCAGCACATCATCTTCAAATTTGATTGCTGCAGGGCAGTTGTCCGGTACATGGGTAAAGTTATCATGCACTATTGCGCCTAACTGGAAGTAGCCGCCATCTTTGGGGTTTTTGGGAGAGCGGCTTGAGCCAGGAACCAGCGCACCCTCGCGAACCTGATAATACACTGCACAGGTTGTTAGCTGAACAAGATCTACGTCCTGATAAGGCTCGGTTCTAGAAAACTTTGCTGCATGGGCGATCAGTTTTCCATCTGACATTAATTTAAATGCCGTGGAATCCGGTAAGTTAAACCAGTGTGACTTCAATTGAGTCATGGAGGCATCAGTAAAGTACTGAGACTTTGTTGTGGTCTTGCCATCCTGGTAAGGGTTTACAATATCATCCGATTTGAATTGATCGTATCCGGCAAGTCCGGTCAAAGCCCCTTTAAGATTAATCTGAGGGGGGGTATCAAACAGGTTAAAATGCTGTCCCTGAAAATTGCTTAAGGTATTGGCAAAAAGCGTCACCTCTGAATCTTTGAAATTGAGATTACCAGGTTGACCGGTATTTTTTATATCAGTCAGGTCAGCAGCGGCGGATCCCTGAATATTTCCCTGGTCGTCCACCAGCAGAGTGATGGTGCTCGCGTTATTTTCATAAGTGATCAGAGAGACTGGAACATCAATTCCGGCCTGAACCAGGGGCTGATAAAGAGTCAATCCTGCCATGATGGACAGAATGGTGGTCAGTAATCGTTTCATTGGACTAGCCCTTCAGATAAAGAACTTTAAACGTAGACGATAATTGTGAGACTTCACGTTGAGCATAAAGTTCTATCAGAGGGCTTCTGACTATCACTTCTGGGAGGCTTTTAGAAGCAGGGCACCCACCAGTTCTGGAAATCCTTTCCGTCCGGAGCCTCTCCCCATAAAATGCCCCCGGTGGGTGAATTCGTGGTACTCCGGCTGAAGATGGTCACGGACGTAACGGGCTTCTTCGATGGGAATGCAGTGGTCATCCACTGAGGCGAACTGGATAATCCACTGCTGGTTGGAGCGGATCGCCTCCCAGTTCCAGGGGCGGTTGTAGTAGCCACTTTCCTTTTCGATGGGGTCTCCGAGGTCGGTATGGCAGGCTGCTACCAGGACAGACCCGAATAATTTATGATTTTCAGCGTAACGCATGGCGGCAACGGCACCGGATGAGTGGCCGACCAGGATTGAAGATTGATCGGCACCCAGCTGATTTTCCAGGAAATCGAGCCAGATAGCTTCATGGGCTATCTGATTGTCCGGAAAGTCTTCCAATACAACATCCAGGCCTTGCTCCTTCAGTTCCCCGGCAACCGCTTTATACCAGTGGTGGGATGCTGTGCACCCACCATTGCCGTGAATAAAAATAACCTTCAAAAGGCTGGTCCCCTGCTAACTGGTTCGACTACCAATATAGTGGATTCCGTCAGCCTTTCGAAGGGTAAAGGTCAGTCAGCCCATGACGTTTATTATCGGGTTTTTTTCCGGTGCGTAATGTTCGGCACAGATCCAACAGGGTATTTAACTCCACTGAGCTTGACTCCCCGGAGTAAAGACCGCGGTTCAGCTCATTACACAGCAGTTTCAGCTCATCAGAGTCCAGCTTGTCCAGGCACTGGGTCAGGGTGACCAGGCCGTTATCTTTCAGATAAAGGCGGCTCCATGCTTTCAGTAGCTCCAGGGCTTCCCGGATATTCCCTCCTTTGCAGGCGGACTCAAGGCTGACAAAGGCTTTTGCTTCACTGGAGGCATTGGGTTTAACCGCCTTTCCGGGTGTGGGAGATGGTTCAGGGGTGACGGAAAGGGATGATGTCTGCCTCTTTTCTCGTAACCAAAGGGCTGTGCTCACCAGCCAGAGCAGGGCGAACAGGGCGGTTAATAGCTGCCAGAGGGTGCTGGAGGGAGCGCTCTCCAACGTCCCGCTGGTCAGTGGCTCAGGGCATTCCACCTGGGGCGCGCCAGTTTCTGTCTGAGAGGTGGCAACGGGAGGTGCAATGGATGGCTGTTGATTTTCTGCAGGCAGGACTGTGATGGTTTTTTCCGGGATGCTGGCCACTTGGGATTCACCGGATTCTGTGTCGAACCAGGTGACACTGACAGCGGGCAGGTGAATGGTTCCCGGCCGGGTGGGAATCATGGCAATGGAATCAGTGCGCTGACCTTTGATGCCATCGGCACCGGCCATATCTTTGGTGTTGGAGCGATCCGGGTAGCTGTTGACCCCTTCCGGCTGTGGCATTAATACCGGAGGAAGTTGTGCGGCACCCAGGCCATCCGCCTCTACCGTAATGGTCCGGGTAATGGCATCCCCTACTTTCAGGTTATCCAGTGACTGGCTCCAGGTTTCGGTGATATCCAGGTTCCGGGCGGGCAGCCAGGTCTGGTTGGGGTAAGTGTCCGGCTGGGGTTTGACCTCAATGGTGATTTGCGGTGAGCGGGCCACAATGGGCTTGCCGCCACTGGAAAACAGGCTGCCAAATGGATCGCGGTTTTCGGCAATGACCCCGGAGAAAGTCAGGGAGGGGATATCCATCCGACCGATCTTCTGGGGATGAATGGCGTATTTCAGTTCGAAGACGCTGTATCGGGTACCTTCGATGACGGTATCGTACTTCCGGGTTTCGCCCAGCTGCTGGATAATGGCGTCGTCGATCTCAAGGGGGCTTAAGCGGTTTTCGTCGTATAATGGCACCCGATAGAGAATCTGCAGCGTCAGGACCAGTTCCTGTTGCACATAGATGCTTTCACTGCTGACTGCAGCTTTCATAAATACCGGGCTGGTCTGACTGCCGGAGCCGTCGTTAAGGTTCTTTCGGACACTGATGGTGATCGGTTCCGACTTTTCACTGCCCAGGGACAGGGGGGGGATGACCAGGGTTCCTGTCTGCTTGGGCATCAGTGTGACAATCCAGTCCCGAAAAGACTCAGAGCGGCCGTTGATAATGCGAACCTGCCGGCTCTGGCGGGTACCAAGAATATCGAAACTCCATTCCAGAGGCTTCAGATCGGGGGCTGCGCTGGTGTCCTGATCGGTTCTCAGGGTGAGCTCAATGGATTCATGGCTGGCAATAATGGTCTGGTCAACACTGGCAGTGAAAGCGGCCCAGGTGGGCGATGGCATGATCAGAATAGCCAGTATCAGTAACGCCATTATCACAGAGAAATAGCTGGCTAAGGGGCTTGTTCCGTTTGCTATGGGCATTTTTGAATGCGTGGCTGTATGAGTCATTGTCAGGGTCTTCAGTAGGTTCGCCGTGCTTCCTGATTGTTGATTTACCATGTTCTTCCCTGCCCAGCCTTTTGCTGCTGTTGCTGTTGTTTCAGGAATTTCCGACGCAGCAGTCCCCCCGGGTCATCGGGGATGGTGCGCAGCCAGCTCTCCACGGCCTGTTTTTCTGGAGATAACGGCTGAGACTGCTCTTTAGAGTCTATGCCTTTCTGCTGTTTCGCCAGATCCTGCTGACGGCTGTTGTCGTCCGGCTGGGGCTTGTCGTGCTTCTGAGTCGAGGGTTGTTGCTGATCCTGATGCTCTCCAGGCTTTTTGTCCTGCTGATTGGCAGCTTGTTGCTGTTGTTCGGAAGAGTGGTCTGAAGGCTGTTCAGGCGGTTGCTTCTCCTGGGAACCTTCTGTCTGCTGCTGGGGGTTATCGGAAGAGGGAGGCTGTTGACCATTGCTCTGTTGTTGCTCGGGGTTCTGATCGTCTCCTTTCGCTTGATCCTGCTGGTCCTGTTTTTTCTGGTTCTGTGAATCCTGGTTTTTCGGGTTCTGTTGATTTTTCTGTTGTTGCTGTTGTTGTTTCAACAGTTGCTCAACCAGGTTTCGGTTGAACTGGGCATCGGACAGCTTGGGGTCTTTTTTCAGCGCTTTGTCGTAGGACTCCAGGGCTTCTTTTAATTTGCCGGCTTTGGCCAGGGCATTGCCACGGTTATAGTCATTTGTGGCGCTGTCGTTTATGTCGCCCGCCTGGCCAAAGGCTTTGGCCGCTTCTTCGTATTGCTGGCTTTGGTAAAGGGACTGGGCTTTCCAGTCCGGACTGTCAAACAACTCGGCCGCTTTTTTCGGATCCCCCTGCTGCAGGGCCTGTTGAGCCTGCTGGTCACGGGTCTTCCAGAGGTCCTTCCAGCCAAAGGCCTTTGCCTCCTGGGTTACAGGCAGTGTGGCCACCAGCAGCAGAACCAGCCAGCCGCGCCGGAATCCCAGCAGGGCTGCGGGTAACAGCAGCAATGCCAGCCAGGCGCCAGCGTCCTGCCACTGATCGAAGTCCCGCTCAACGGTCCGGGTCGGGTCATTGACCTGCACCCTGGGAATCAGGGCACGAATATCACTGTCGTCTACTGTCAATGCACGATACTGGCCATGGTTTTTCCTGGCCAGCAGACTGAGGCGCTCCTCATCCAGCTGGGGAACCAGTATGGTGCCCTGGGTATCTTTAAGATAGCCCCCTTCCGGAAGAGGAATGGGGGCACCCTGGTGGGTGCCAATGCCCAATACCGACAGTCGCGTCGGAGAGTCTTTCAGCAGTTCATTGATCTCATTGGCCTGAGTGTCTGTCATCGAACCGGTGACCAGCAGGATATCACCGCTGCCACTGCTGCCCTGGGAAAGAAGCTCCAGGGCCTGGCGGATGGCTGTCTGAGGCTCATTCCCCTGAACCGGCATAATAGTAGGAACCATGGCTTTGGTCAGGTTGGCCAGGGTTCGGCCGTCATCAGTCAGGGGCGCAACAGTATGGGCCGAGCCGGCATAAGCGACAATAGCCGTCACACCGTCCGACCTGAGTTTGTAGAGATCCTGCAGTTTATAGCGGGTACGGGTCAGCCGGTTGGGTGTGATGTCTGAAGCAAACATGCTATAGGACATATCCACTGCCACAACCAGGGGGTGCAGGCTTTTGCTCACGGGAGTGGGTTGTTTCTCCCAGGCAGGGCCCGCCAGTGCCAGGCAGCCAATTACCCAGCTGGACATTACTATTACCAGGGGCCAGCGTCCGACCTGTTGCTGCCTGTCCTGAAGCAGGTGCTGGAGCAGTTGCGGTGCAATGACTTTCTGCCAGCTGCCTTTGGGCGAATGTTGTTGCCAGAGCAGGCTTACCAGAACGGCACAGGGCAGAATCATCAGTAGCCAGAGCGGCCTGAGGAAGTGAAACTGGCTGATCCATTCGCTCATGATTCCACCCTCCGTTTAAACAGGCTGTTGGAGAGGCTCACTCTCTGCAGGGCTGGAATCAGGCTCAGGAGCAGGGCCAGGCCCAGGGGCCAGAAGAACAGGGATTTTTCCGGACGAAAGGTTTCTTCATCCTGAAGCACCGGTTCCAGTTCATCCAGCAGGGCATAGATATTATTCAGCTCTTCAAGATTGCGGGCCCGGAAGTAGCGGCCGCCGGTCAGCGTGGCCATTTCGGTCAGGGTTTTTTCATCCAGGTCAGCGGATGGGTTGATTCTGCGGGCGCCAAAAGAGGAGCCGAACAGACCGGGCTCAATCATTTCTTCTGCCCCCAGCCCGATGGAGTAAATTTTAATGTTTTCTTCCCGGGCTATCTGGGCCGCCTGGAGGGGGGATATTTCGCCAGCGGTGTTGGCGCCATCGGTGAGCAGAATCAGTACCCGGCTGTCTTCAGGACGTTTGCGCAAATGTTTTACGGCTAGACCAAGGGCATCACCAATGGCGGTTTTATTGCCCGCCATGCCAATGCTGGACTCGTCCATCAGGGTTTTCACGGTCTGTCGATCAAAAGTGAGCGGGGTCTGAAGGTAGGCCTTGCTGCCGAACAGGATCAGGCCCAGGCGGTCCCCCCGGCGCCGCTCAATAAAATCATTCATCACCGCTTTGGTGGCCACCAGACGGTCCACCTGCTGACCATTCAGTTCCATATCGTTGATCTCCATACTGCCGGACAGGTCGACGGCCATCATCAGGTCCCGGCCACTGCCCTGCAGCTCTATGGGGTCACCCAGCCATACCGGGCGACTGGCGGCCAGCACCAGTAATGCCCAGATCAGTCCGGGAAGCAGCACTCGCGTTCCGGGGGGGCGGGAGGTATCCGGGGTCTGCTCCCGGGCCAGGGATGCCAGCGCCTGATAAAAGGGAATGTGCAGGGCTGAGCCACTGTTGTGGCTGGCTGGTGGTGCAAAGCGGTAAACCAGCAGGGGCAGGGGCAGGGCCAGTAGCAGCCAGGGCCATTGAAGTTCAAGCATGATGTTTCTTGATCCAGCGTAAAGTCAGCTGGTGCAGGCCGGAGACGTCCAGCGTGCAGCCAGGGTTAAATCGGTTCTCTCCCAATGCCTGTGCCCTGTCTTCCAGAAACTCTGGAGACTGGCCGGTCTCGGCCAGAAAGGCCAGCCAGTGACTGCCATAGAGTCCGGCAACCGCCTGATCACCAAAAGCGTGCAGGGCCACCTGTTTTAACAGGCGGTTGCAGTCATGGGCGAACTGTCGTTCACTCTGGTGTTGCTGGAAATGCTCGAGAATCGTCCGTGCCTGCCGGGCCGCCACTTTTCGATAGCGGTTGCGATACCAGTGACGGATCAACAGAAAGCCAGCCAGGGCCAGCAGAGTGACAGCCAGCAGGGCGACGATCCACCAGCCTGCCGCAGGGGGCCAGAAGCTGACCGGGTCGGGCAGGTGGTTGGGGCGCAGCTGGTCGAGGGGGTTTTGTCCTTCCATTTGTTTCTCGGGATCGTTTATCTCGTCTTTACACCGCTGTTCTTAACACCATACAGGGATAACAGTTGCTGACCGGTGGCTTCGCTGGTGGTCATGGGAAGCAGCGGCACCCGGTAACGGCCCAGCTGCCGGGCCAACTGTTCACTGTGCTCAAGATGTCGGCGGCGGAATTGCAGTCGGATGGATGTCTGCCGGGTGTCAATGGCCTGCCGGTGCACCCCGTTGGTTATGAGGTATCTGTCGGGCCGTGGCAGTTCCTGTTCCAGGGGGTCACTGATCTGTATGGCCAGCAGTTCGCAGTGACGGGCCAGCCTTGCCAGGTGTCGTTCAGTTTCTTCATCTAGATGGGTGAAATCGCTGATGATAAACAGCTGGGTACCGGGGTGAGCCACCCGGCGGATATGCCTGAGCGCTTTGGCCAGGTGATTGCCGGTTACCCCGGCAGGAGCCCTGGCGCTCAGCTTCCGGTTCATGGTTTCTGTCTGGCTGAACAGGTGCATAAGGGCCTTTTTGGAGCGTCGGGGGCGGATTTCAGTCAGCTCGTGTTCATTGAAGATCACTCCACCGATCCGGTCCCCGTGGTTCAGGGTGGCCCAGGCCAGCATGGCAGCTGTTTCAGCAGCGGTCACTGATTTAAAGTTCAGCTGGCTGCCAAAGAACATTCCGTGACTCTGGTCCAGCAGCACCATGACGGGTCTTTCCCTTTCTTCCCGAAAGACCTTGGTGTGGGGTTTCATCCGCCGGGCCGTGACCCGCCAGTCAATGGAGCGGATATCATCACCGAACTGATAGGCCCGGACCTCTTCAAAGTCCACGCCGCGACCCTTGAACGGAGAACGGGCACCGCCGGACATCTGGTGACGGCTGGTTTCCGGGCGGAACAGGGGCAGGTTCTGGGCCTGAAACCTCAGGCTGACCAGCTCCTGGAGAGAACAATAAGCGCCACTCATGGAATCAGGCCACAGGTACCAGGTTCAGTAACTGGCTGATGATTTCGTCAGCCCCCTTGCCGGCCGCTTCTGCTTCAAAGGTGAGCAGCAGCCGGTGGCGCAGTACATCATGGGCTACAGCCTGAACGTCATCGGGGTTGACGTAATCCCGGCCGTCCAGCCAGGCGTGGGCCCGGGCGCAGCGGTCAAGGGCGATGGTTCCTCTCGGGCTGGCTCCGTATTCCAGCCAGCTGGCCAGTTGGTCATTGTATAAAGAAGGGTTCCGGGTAGCATTGATGAGTTGCACAATGTACTCCTCCACCACCGGTTCCATATGCGTGGCCAATACCGATTGCCTTGCCGCCAGGATATCTTCCTGTTTCAGGGGCTCTCCATGGGACTGGGCCGGTTTCTCCATGGCTTCCCCCCTGGCCAGGCGGAGGATGGCGCGTTCAGCTTCTACATCCGGGTAGTCCACCCGGACGTGCATCAGAAAACGGTCCAGCTGGGCCTCGGGTAGAGGGTATGTGCCTTCCTGCTCAATGGGGTTCTGGGTGGCCATGACCATAAAGACGGTGTCCAGAGGATAAGACTTGCGTCCGACACTCACCTGGCGCTCAGCCATGGCTTCCAGCAATGCGGATTGCACCTTGGCCGGTGCCCGGTTGATTTCATCGGCCAGTACCAGGTTGTGAAAAATCGGGCCGGGCTGAAAGCGGAAGCTCCCGTCTTCCGGGAGATAGATATCGGTGCCAGTGATGTCCGCAGGCAGCAGGTCCGGAGTGAACTGAACCCGGTGAAAGCTGGCATCCAGTCCTTCGGCCAGGGCTTTGACGGCACGGGTCTTGGCCAGTCCCGGTGCGCCTTCCACCAGCAGGTGGCCATCGGCCAGCAGGGTAATCAGCAGCCGGTTGATCAGGTGTTCCTGACCAATGATACTGCTGGCAAGGGTCTGTCTTAACTGATTGAGCACGGAGTTTGTCAAATCACTTGGGGACATTCTGTCTATTCCAACCTGGACTTCGTTCTTTAACTGTGAAAATGCCGCTGCTTTGCTTTCGCTATGGGCATTTTTTTCGCTACAAGCACTGTGTTCTGCCGTTATTTTCATGACTCGGGCGCCGCATTTCCTGCTCACGGCTGTTTTCGTTCATGACTGTTTCCGGTTCATGACTGCTCAGGCATAACACCGGGTTTAAAACTCGTTTTTGCACAAACCGCACAAAGAAAAACATCCCGGTAATCAGAGTTCGGGGCTTTCTAACCCAATCGATAACTGTCATTAGCCAACCTTTAATGGCCAACCCTGAGAAGATAACAAGCTATATATCAACCGGGGAGGCCAGAGTGCCAAGGTTGATTAAAGTTTGTGTAAAACCGGGTGAGCTGATCTCTGTTTCAGAGATTCAGGTCAGCTTTCTCTTCCTTTCGGCCTGATTTTTGACAGCGCCCTTTAATATAGGTTCACACAGGCCGATGGTCTAGTAGATAGACTCAATCCGGCAGGGGTGAACCGGTTTATGGGCTCAATGAAACTTAACCGTTTTTTATTGTGGAGAATCCAGGGATGGGGCAACTGAATCAGCAGGAACGGGAAGAAACCCTCGATAAACTGATCGAAGAATTAGCGCCCCATATTCCGGCGAACCAGCAGGATAGCTTTCGGGATTTTGTTTATCGCTATTACTCCCTGGACACCTGGCAGGACCTTATGGCGATTAATCGTCGGGATCTGCTGGGGGCAACCCACTCCTTCTGGAAATTCATGCTGCACCATGACCCCCGGCAGCCAAAGATAGAAGTGATTAATCCTGAGCATGCACATCATGGTTGGCACTCGGGTCATACGGTGATCCGGATCCTGCACCGTGACATGCCCTTTGTGGTGGACTCGGTGCGAATCAAGCTCAATGAATATGGTTCAACCATTCACCTGCTGCGCAACAGTGTGATGCACTTCCGGCGTGATGCAAAGATGGAGATGATTCACTCCGACACCCCTGCAGAGGGTGAGGCGCTGCACCGTGAGGCCATTGTCTATCTGGAGGTGGACCGTTGTGAAAACCAGGAAGAGCTGGATCAGCTCAGGGAGCAGTTGCAGGCGGTGCTGGCGGATGTGGCCAGGGTGGTGGATGACTTTGAACCCATGACCAGTCGGGTCAGGCACCTGCTGGAACAAATTGGCAGTGCTGAAGGCGATCAGCACGCCACTGCCAGGGAAGTCCAGGCGTTTCTGCGCTGGCTTCTGGCAGATAACTTCACCTTTCTGGGCTATGAGGAGCTGACCGTCACCGAGCGGGAAGGGTTAAGACAGATTGTCCGGCCAACAGAGGCTTTGCTGGGACTGCTGCGTCCCATGCACCAGGGAGAGCTGGGGCAGTTGGAGCTGGAACCCTTTGTTGAACAGGATTTTTTTGAGCAGAAAGAGTGGCTCTCTTTTTCCAAGGCGTCGGTGCGATCCAGTGTTCACCGGCCTGCCTATCCGGACTTTATCACTGTCCGGCGTTTTGATGACCAGGGGCGCATTCTCGGGGAGGCCCGGATTGTCGGACTCTATACCTCACCCGTTTACCGGCAGACAGCCTATGCCATTCCCTATATCCGCCATAAAGTAGAAGCGATTGTCCAGCGTTCCGGACTGGACCCAAAAAGTCACCATGGCAAGGACCTGATTCAGGTTCTGGAAATATTCCCCCGGGATGAGCTGTTCCAGACCAACCAGGATGAGCTGTTTGAAACCGCCATGTCGATTCTGCGTATTCAGGAGCGGAAGCAGATCAAGGTCTTTATCCGTCAGGATCCTTATGGTCCGTTCTGTTCCGCTCTTGTGTATATTCCCCGGGATATCTACAACACCGGGTTCCGCCACCGGGTGGAGAAAATCCTCTGCCAGCGGCTGGAAGCGGTGGACAGTGAATTTACCACCTATTTCTCCGAATCGATCCTGGCCCGGGTGCATTTCATCTTCAAGCTGAAGGGACGGATTGACTATAACCTGGACATCATTACCCAGGAAATCATTGAGGCCGCCTCTTCCTGGGAGGATGACCTGAAGGCGGCGGTGCTGGAAAGCTTTGGTGAGGTCAAAGGCAACAAGCTGCTGGCCATCTTTGGGGATGGGTTCAGTGCCGCTTACCGGGAAGCGTTCAGTCCTCAGTCGGCGGTGGTGGATGTGAAACACTTTGCCCGGATTGATGAGGTGATGCCTCTGTCCATGGGGTTTTATCAATCCCTGGATGATAAACCCGGGCGTATTCATTTCAAGCTTTACCATTTTGTTGAACCCCTGCCCCTGGCAGACCAGATTCCCATTATTGAAAACCTGGGTCTGCGGGTACTGGGTGAATACCCTTACCTGATTCGCCGCAATTCTGGCGAGACCATCTGGATCCATGACTTTTTACTGAGCTATAACCGGGACACTTCCCTGGACATGACTCTGGATCTCCAGAAGGTGGGTCCCAACTTCAAGGAGGCCTTTGAAAAAATATGGTTTGGCCAGGCTGAGAATGACCGGTTCAACCGACTGGTGCTGTCGGCGGGAATGGACTGGCGGCAGGTGGCCATGCTTCGGGCTTATGCCCGGTACCTGAAACAGATTCAAGTGGGCTTCAGTCAATCCTATATTGCTGAAACCCTGTGCAATAACATTCCCATTGCCCGTCAGCTAGTGGAATTGTTTGAAACCCGTTTTAACCCGTCTCTCGCCCTATCACGGACCCAGCGGCTGGCCCGGCAGCAACAGATTCAGCAGACCATTCTGGACGCCCTTGACCAGGTGTCGGTGCTCAGTGAGGACAAGGTGATCCGTCGCTATCAGAGCGTGATTGCTGCCACCCTTCGAACCAACTTCTATCAGCAGGATGCGGAAGGGGCTTTCAAACCCTACATTTCACTGAAAATGGCGCCCCGGGAAATTGCCGATATTCCTAAACCGGTGCCCCTTTACGAGATTTTTGTCTATTCCCCCGAGGTGGAAGGGGTGCATCTGCGGGGGGGCAAGGTGGCCCGGGGTGGATTGCGCTGGTCAGACCGGGTGGAGGATTTCCGGACAGAGATTCTGGGACTGGTGAAAGCCCAGCAGGTCAAGAATGCCCTGATCGTTCCGGTGGGTGCCAAGGGGGGCTTTGTTCCCAAGCAGATGCCGGTTAATGGTACCCGGGAAGAGATTATGGCCGAAGGGGTTCGCTGTTATCAGATCTTTATCCGGTCACTGCTGGATGTGACGGACAATCTGGTGGAGGGGGACGTGGTTCACCCCGATGAAGTGGTGATTTACGATGAAGACGACAGTTACCTGGTAGTGGCCGCAGACAAGGGCACGGCTACGTTCTCGGACATCGCCAATGAAATTGCTGCCGAATACGGGTTCTGGCTGGGGGATGCTTTTGCCTCTGGAGGCAGTGTCGGGTACGACCACAAGAAAATGGGAATCACCGCTAAGGGAGCCTGGGTATCGGTGCAGAGGCACTTCCGGGAAAAAGGGGTGAATGTCCAGACGGATGTGATTACTGCGGTGGGTGTGGGTGATATGGCCGGAGACGTATTTGGCAACGGCATGCTGTGCTCAGAAACCATTGCCCTGGTGGGAGCGTTTAACCACATGCATATCTTTGTGGATCCTAACCCCGATGTGGCCAGCAGTTATGAAGAACGACGGCGGTTGTTTGATTTGCCCCGGTCCAGCTGGCTCGATTATGACAAACAGTGGATTTCCGATGGTGGAGGCATTTTTTCCCGCCATGCCAAATCCATCCCCATCTCGGAACCCATGAAGCAACGGTTCGGGATTACTGCTGGTCGACTGGCCCCCAACGACCTGATTCGCGCCATGCTTCGGGCGCCGGTGGATCTGCTCTGGAATGGGGGTATTGGCACTTACATAAAAAGTATTTCCGAAACCCATGGCGATGTGGGGGACAAGGCCAATGACCCCCTGAGAATCAATGGCTGTGAAGTTCAGGCCAAGGTGGTGGGTGAAGGCGGTAATCTCGGGTTGAGCCAGTTGGGACGGGTGGAGTATGCCCTGCAGGAAGGGGCCCTGAACACCGATTTTATCGACAATTCCGGAGGTGTCGACTGTTCTGACCATGAAGTCAATATCAAGATTCTGCTGAACGAGATCGTCGCCAGCGGTGACATGACCCTGAAGCAGAGAAACCAGCTGCTGGAGTCCATGACCAGTGATGTGGCTGAGCTGGTGCTGACCAATAACTACCGTCAGACCCAAGCCATCTCCCTGGCAGAATCCGAGGCCCGCTTCCGGATGGATGAATACCGTCGTTTTATGGAGCACCTGGAAGGGCTGGGCAAACTGGATCGGACCATTGAGTTTTTACCGGACACCGAGGCCCTGGCAGAACGGTCCGCCAGTGGCAAGGGACTGACCCAGCCGGAGTTGTCTCTGCTGATCTCCTACAGCAAAGCGGATCTTAAGGAGGCTTTGATCAACTCCAGCATGATCGATGATGAATACCTGGCCCGGGAAATGAACAGTGCCTTTCCGGAGGTACTGGTGAACCGTTTCCCCAAAGCCATTGAGCAGCACCGCCTGCGCCGGGAAATCATTGCTACCCAGATTGCCAATCACATGATTGATATGATGGGCATCACCTATGTCCACCGCCTGCAGATGACCACCGGGGCCAGTTCACCAGAGATTGCCCGGGCATTTACGGTCAGCCGGGACGTGTTCGGTATTTCCCGTTACTGGCAGATGATTGAGCAACTGGATTACAAGGTGTCCAGTGCCCTTCAGCATCGGATGATGTCCGCCCTGATCAAGCTGGTGCGTCGTTCCAGCCGCTGGTTTATCCGTCTCAAGCGGCAGGATCTGGCTCCCGCTGAGTGTGTTGCCCATTATGGCTCACGGATCCGCAGTTTCGTGGGTGGGTTTATCCAGTACCTCAGTGAAGAGGAGCAGCATGACTTGAAGCAGTCTGCCGGGGAAATGACCCAGGAAGGGGTTCCCCAGGAGTTGGCTATGGTGGTGGCCGGGCAGAGATATCTGCTCAGTGCCTTGCCGATTATTGAGGCAGCGGATCAGACCGGGGAACCCCTGGAACAGGTGGCCAGAACCTATTTTGCCGTGGGCTCCCGCCTGGAGCTGAACTGGTATGGTAATGAGCTGGGCAATCTGGAGGTGACCAACCACTGGCAGTCCCTGGCCAGGGACAGTGTCCGGGATGAATTGAGCTGGCAGCAGCGAACCCTGACTGTTGGGTTGCTCAGTATTGACAGTGACGGTGAGGCCATGGAACAGCAGCTGGATAACTGGATCATTGAGCATCATGCTCTGGTCACCCGCTGGCAGAGCATGCTGTCAGAGATCCGGAATGCCGGTCAGCCGGATCTGGCTATGTTCACCGTTGCCAACCGGGAGTTGATGGATCTGGCCCAGGTCAGTATGCATGGGGGACAGTAGACTGCAATCCAGGCATTTCGTTGCTTGCATTGATTGACTGCCTGCTAAATGCAACAAACATCAGGTTAACGGTGATCCGGGTAAGTCGGTAGCCTCCCGGATCATTTTGAGTCACTGACTTTCAGCCACCACAGCCGGTGTTTCCAGGCTCAGCCGCTCTTCCTCCTCCTCCTGGGTCTCAAACCACTCATCATCCACCACCGGAATCACCTCATCAATACTGAATCGGACGGTAGCAGGCGCTGAATAGTTGGGGACATTGTCGTAACTGAAGACCGAATAGAATTTGGGGATATTGGCATTGCCAAAGTTGTCGTAAGTGTATTCATCCTGTCCGGCGTAAAGCTTGACGCCGTCCAGGGGGGAGCGTGGGGGATGAAAACGGTTACGAACCACGTAACTGCCCACATGATCAGGGTGTTCCGGATTTTTCCAGGTCAGCTTGACTTTGCCTTTGTCCAGCGTCGCAGACAGTTCTGTGGGGGCTGTTAAAGACTGCTTTCGTCGTTCAATGTAGCGGATCACCAGCTGTGGAGGCTCATAAATATCATCTTCCCCATGCCAGTCGATCAGGGCATTGAGCTCTCTGGACGGGGTGGTCGGCCGAACCAGCAGGTAGACCGGCTCCCCTTTCTCATACAGGGTTTCAAGAATGCTGCGGCAGTAACTGTCAAAGGAGAAGCTATGGCAATTATTTTCCTTCAGCTGGGCATTGCTGACTTCGTACCCAAGGTATTCAATCTGCTGTCGTCCCTGGACATTGTTGTAGTCCAGCTCTTCCAGTTGTGCCAGCTCCATGGTGAAGCGGATATCCTTGGGGGTATTGAGCTGATTTTTGGCACTGAGCTGGACAAAGGCAGAGGTGATAACGGTGTTTTCGGGGTTCGGCAGCTGATCGAAATCAAAACGAAGGTGGCCGTATACTTTTTCACCCTCCTGATCAAAGCCTGAGCGCAGGGTATCCGGAGTGGCCGAAGCCTGGCTTATGGTGTGTAAGGCCGTGGGATTGAGGGTGATTTCGTGGCTTGCCCGGGTATAAATAAGCTCAAGATTAGGGCGATAGTGAATTCCTCCCCCAAAGCGGCCATAACCGATGTCGAACTGCATTATCTGGGAGTCATTGCCGAGGGGCAGATGATCTGGGCCTTCTATCCGGAGAATCAGCTGACCCATTTCCAGTTGCTGCTCCAGAATCCTGCGTTCTATGGCAGAAAACTGCCACTCACTCCAGATTCCCTGGGTCAGCTGGTCGGATTCGATGGCTGCCCCCAGGGTCTGGACGACACTGGCATTGGCAATCTGGTCGTAGCTGGTCAGGTCACTGATCTGACTGCCATCGAGAATGGACACCGCCCACTCCCCGAATTTTTCAATTTTGGCGTTGACCCGGTTCATGGGGTACAGGGAAAACACGGCTTTCTTGATTCGGGCATCCAAGGGCAGACGATCCAGGTTGAAGGCAATAACACCGTAGCAACAACCTTTGTTGCGATTGACCCCCACAAACAGGGAGTTGTAACCAAAATGGTTGTTGTTCAGTGAACGGGTTTTCTCGCCTACATAACCCACCTGTTGTTTTGTTGGGAACAGGGTATACAGAAATTCATCATTGGAGAGCAGGGTTCTGAGTTTCAGGGCCGGGGCGTAGGGGGACTGGATGCCGGTCACCCGGTCAACGGCTCGAATCTGGTAAAAATAGCGTTGCCCGCTTTTCAGCTGGACATCGGTATAGCTGAGCGCACGGGTGATGGCAATCCGGTTACTCTCATTACAGGGGCTTTTGGGTTGAGTACTGCGATAGATTTCAAAATAGATATCCGACTCGCTGTCGTGTTCCCAGGTCAGACCCACCTCAAAGGTATCAATGTGGCTGGCGGTAAAGTTACTCACCCGGGCCGGTGCATGCTTGGAATAACAGATGGTGGATTCCAGGGCGTGGATCAGGGCGGGAATGTTTTCGTCGACGCTCTGGGACATGTTCACCAGATAATCGGGAATATTCCGGGTCCCCACTTCAACCACGGTACTGAGAATGCCTTTGCTGTAATAGTACTCCCGGCCACTGCCGTGTATCAGATTGAAAGGGGGTTTGCCCCGGTGAATGCCGTACTGTCGGCCGGTCACCTTGCGGATCTCACTGGCCATATTGGCGCATAGCATGTTCAGGTCAGTGCCTTCCAGCTCTTCTTCATGGTTAAATTTGTGGGCCGGGAAGAAAACATTGCCCTGGGAATGGTAGTCTAGGGCAACGGTAATGTTGGGGTGGCTGTCAACAAAGGTTTTTATGGCCCGGGTTTCCGGTTCGGAAAAGGCTTCAGGCCCGCCATAGATGTTGGAGCTGGTGTCGGTACCCTGGCGGAACTTTACGGAAAAGTTACGGTTCAGGTCCACGCCGAAAGTCCCATCACCATTGTCCCGGCGGTTTTTGCGCCAGAAGGAAAAATGCCTTCTGGAGTATTCAAAACCATCGGGGTTCAGGCAGGGCACCATATATAGAGTATTTCGGGTGAGGGCACTGAGCAGCCTCGGGTTGGACTTGTAATTTTCGATGATATAGCCAACAAAGCGGGTGGCCAGCTCGATTCCGATCCACTCCCGTGCATGAATCGTACCGGTGTACAGCAGGGCCGGTTTCTCATCGGCGTAGGCCACGTCCTGGGACAGGGTCACCATCATGATGGGACGACCTTCCCAGGTTTCTCCAATGCTCTGCAGACGGATCAGGTTGGGGTGCTCCCCCATGGCGTGCTGCAGAAACTCGATGGTTTCCTGATAAGAGGTGTATTGTTGTTTCATAGGGCCGTATTGATGTGCTTATAAGACAGTGGTTCCCTTCTCTGGAAACAGTACACTATCCTTTCTTTGGAAATCTACAATAAAGAAATCCATGGCTGACTGGAGAGAAGCCGGTCTCCCCGTTGGAAAACCGGCCTGTTGGCCTTAAGGGCCATTGGGAAAGGTGAATCAGACCGCCTGCAGGTGGTGTTCCCAGCATTGAAGAATATGGGCCAGTTTTCTGGCCTTGATGTTCTTCACCTCAGTCAACCGCTGGGGATTATTCTCCAGAGCGTCAACGACACCGCTTAAACCAAAACGCTCAAGAATCTGCAATGCCAGTTTCCGGCTCACCCCCCTGGCGCTGGACAGCAGTTCAATCATGGAGGTTTCAGTCATGGACGGTTCATCACGAATATCGGATGTTTTTGCTTCCATGGGAAGGGCTGAGTCCGGCTCTTCCTCCCGCTCATTGAACAGGTGTTCGGCCGGTGCTGCCAGGTCTTCGATACCGGTGTCCTCAGTGGTGTTGCTGATTTCATCCCGTGAGGGAAGTCTGGAACTCAATGGCTGGTAGTTATCCTGGCGGTTCCATTGCTCACTGGGCCACTCTTCCTTTTTACGCTTGAGAGTATCCAGAATGGGATAACCGTCGCTGTCCTGATGGTGGAAGGTTTCGCCGGTATCGGTCATGGGCTGCATATCCGGTGATGAGGCAAAGTGGATATGACGCATGGTACGCAGCACGGAGGAGGATATTTTGCCCAGCTCTTCCCAGTTGTACAGGGGGATATTGGGGCAGGGCAGTCTGCCATCGGACAGTTTCCACATAAGGTACTGGCCAATCCAGTCACGGATGTAAGGAAAAGCAGCAAACGCGGTGGCACACTCCAGGATGCTGTACTGGTCATCATGGCTGACGGCAATATCACAGGCCCAGTATTCCGCATTGGCGGCTTTTGATGCCTGCACAGCCACCTCCAATGCCTCATTGGGCACTTTCATATAATCCATACTTCCACCCTGGGAAGTATTGGTCAGCCACTCCCCTTCAGGGGGACGTCGCCAGAAAGCGCAAACCGGTTTGTGGCCAATGAGCATCACCCGGATATCCGCTTTCATGGGGACAAAATCCTGAACATAAACGGGGTAGTACCGTTTTTCAGCCAGCAGTTCCAGGGCTTCCGCCTCGCTGTCCACCTTGTGCACATAGTAGCCCCCGTAGTTTGAAGGGCCGTAGGAGCGCTTGATGATTCTGGGATAAGCCGCGGACTGCAAATAACGGGTGGCCTCTTCCTTCTCATAGAAGATATGGGTTTTGGGGATGGGCAGCTGGTACTTTTCACAAAAATGAGTAACGTTTTCCTTGGACTTATTGGCAAACTGAGTGTCCAGGGAAGGGATAAACTGAACGTGGGGTAGAGCCCGGGCAATGTCCCGGAAAGTTTCATAGGCCGTGGCGGGTATATTGCCAATCAAAACGTCAATGTTCTTACGACGTACTTCATTGATAAAACGCTGTTGATCATTACCCCAGTGGTAGACAACGGTTTCAATCCGGTCTGGCCAGCCTTTGAAATTGGAGTGATCAAAAAAACGCAGTACATGGTCAAGGTAGAGCAGCCCCAGCACCGGTCGTTTCTGTTCAGCAGGCTTGTGGGTTGGCATGGGAGGGCTCCTTCTTGAGGTCAGTGATGTCGGCAGGTGTCTTGTACAGGCGGTTTACGGTGACTTTCCGTTCAATCAGGTCCGCAATCTTTGCAATTTTCCGGTCATTAAAGTCCAGTCCGATCTCCTCTTGATCCGGAGTGGCAAAGGCAGGGATGCCGTTGACTTCAAGAACCACATATTCTTCCTTTTCCTGGTCGTAAATCAGGTCAACACCGGCAATTTCCAGCCCGGTGACATTGGCAGCCCGGATGGCCAGCTCTACCACTTCATCATTGGGCTCGCGCAGAATCACACTGCCTCCGCTGGTGATATTGGTTCTCCAGTCATCCTGAGGGGCTTTTCGTCCATAGCAGCCCACAAACTCACCGTCGACAATATCAATGCGATAGTCGGTCAGGTCATTATTGATGTAGCGTTCCACAAAAAAGTGCTGGACAGAGATCTGGTTGATAAAAGGTTGGAGCATGTCCAGGGCGCCTTCATTTTCCAGCCTCACAATACCGGTACCTCCCCAGCCATCGGTGGGTTTGTATACGGCCCTGCCGCCCCAGTCGTTCATGCTGGCCCTCAGGGCGGCCAGATTGTTGTGGCGGCACAGACAGTAATCAGGTGTTCGGATTTTATGGCGACGCAACAGGTGGGAGGTTTTAAATTTATCTTCCGTCAGGGAAAAGGCCCGGTAATTATTAATGATGGGAATGAACTGATCCAGCATTTCATACAGGTACATCTGGTACTGAGTCTGTTGACCGGCGTTGTAGGTATAAAACAAATCCAGATCTTCCATGATCACACCGTTGCAGACTATCGACCCTTCATGGGCCATGCCGCGAGCCAGGTCGAGCCCGGTAATGGCTTTGATATCCCGCTCCCGTAACCGGTCAATCAATTTTCGTTGGATGGCATCACCTCCGCCATTCTGGTACATCCAGATTCCAACGGTGTACTTGGACATGATCAATTCCTGTAGTTATGCCTGTTGTTGAATTGGACTTTCGTTAGCGGTTGGTTGTCAGCAGTTGCAAAATTGTAAGCGAGGGATTTCCCGTTCTTTACGAAAAATTTAGATATAAACACTTTTTTACGGGAAGCCGGTGGTCGCTCACAGAAAGTGTCCGAACCAAACAAGGGAGTAGCGGTTACCCCCTACCGCTCCGGCAATATTACCACTGTCGTGCGTGGTGTTAACCGCTGAATACCATAAAATAACAAATATTGACATGGATCAATTTGGGCTCGAATCCCGCATAAAGTGTCGTATTTATTTAGTAATATTTTCTTCTGGTTCTGGTAATTTCTGAAAGTATTTACTGGTAGCTTTCGATGTTCCCCTGGAACCGCCAGTCATGAAATAAAGCTGTTTATTAAAAGAGTGATTACAAGAGAGTGGATTTCAAAGAACTGTCCTCATTAATTGAGCTGAACTCCCATACCCGCAATAAAGCGGGTGTTGACCAAAATGGCCATGTATTTGCCCGCTGGATGGAGGCCATTGGTTATACCACCCACAGGCATCCCAGGGAGTTGATTGGTGACCATCTGCACTTCATTTCGTCCCGGAGTGAGGGCAGAAAACTGCTGTTGCTGGGGCATCTGGATACGGTGTTTCCGCAGGGAACGTTTGAAGGGTTCAGTGAAGACGATCAATGGATTTATGGCCCCGGCGTCTGTGATATGAAAGGGGGAAACTATATTGCTCTTTCGGCATTGCGCCGGGTTCATCAACTGCAGCAACAAAAAGATCGGGTCATCTCCAATATCGACATGCTGCTGGTCAGTGATGAAGAAACCGGCAGTGATGACAGCAAACATCTGACGTCAAAGATTGCCAGAGAATACGATGCCTGTCTGGTTTTTGAAGCGGCGGGCAAAAACAATGAAGTTGTTATTGCCCGTAAAGGGGTTGCCACATTGAAGCTGATGTATACCGGAAAGGCAGCCCATGCCGGTAATCATTACTCAGAGGGGTGTAATGCCAACTTGGCTGCGGCCATGGCATTGCTGGAATTGACCAGGATGACGAACCTGGAAGAGGACACCACGGTGAATGTAGGCAAAATCTCCGGTGGCATCGGTGCCAACACCATTTCACCGAAGGCGGAATTGCTGGTGGAGTTTCGTTTTACCAATGCCACAGAACGGGACCGGGTGCTGGCGGCCATTGACCAGCTGGTGGCCAGAACGCTGGTGCCTGGTGTGACCACAACCCTGAGTGGTGGGGTGCAGCGGGATGTCATGGAGCCTTCAGATGCACAGCAGCAGCTACTGGCTGAAATTACCGAAGCCATCGGGTATCCGTTGCCAACGGAAAAACGGGGAGGTGTCAGTGATGCCAATACCGTAGCTGCCACTGGGGTGCCCACTCTGGATGGTTTTGGCCCCTACGGTGATGGTGATCATACAGCTAAAGAAAGGGCCAGTAAGGCCAGTTTTGAGCAACGGATTGAAGAAGTGACAAAGATTATCCAACGATTCTGTGAGTCAACCGCTGTTCAGTCTCTGTAGGAGGGGGGCAATATAAGCTGCAAGTGATAGTGCTGAGGTTTGCCATCCTCACGGCGGATTCCCTTGTGGCACAAGGCGTAAGGTGCTGCAAACAAGTTAATACAATGATATTATCTGATCTTTCCTTAAGTGAAATCTGGGTGTCGTTTACTGTTGAGAAAGCAGTCAGATAATTTCCTGCGCAGAGGGAAAGGGCGGTAGCGTGCTTTTTTTTGGGGGGGTTATCCCTTGATCTGGCCCGAGAATTTCAGAATGTTCCCTGCGGCGTTGGTTCATACATTTGCGCCCTCAATAACATAAATTTCACGGCCATAATTGTCTTGATCCTGTGTTTATAAATAGATTTTCTGGTCTGCGTTCTGGGGAATACTCAAGAATAGCAAGATCACTGTCGTATAAAATGTTTGTTTGATGGCTTTATGGGCAGGGTAGCCATTTGACAGTCGACTCACCAGTTATTAAGTAGTGCCTAGTGCATGCGAGTAGTTGCTGAGGCTGTGAAGCGCGGGCTCATCCCTGTGCTTTTTGAGTAGATTGAGGCGTGACATCAACAATGAGGAAATGAATCTGGCCAATGAATAATAATAATTCTGATAATCTTCAGGCTCTTGAAGTCAGTGAGGCTGTTGAAGGAATCAACTCGCCCCCTGCGGCTGTGCCGACTTGTACCGGAGGGTGGATTCAGACTGACTTGCACCAGAGTCACCCTTATAACCAGTTCTGCCCCAGGATAAGTGGAAGTAACCGGTGTCTGGCTGGTAGCCTGGCGGTGGCTGTAGCTCAAATTGTGCATTATCGATCGACAATCACCAAATCTCTGGCTTTTAGAGCATTTTCTGGCGAAAACAGTTATGTGTCCAGGCAGGGGGACCTGGAGATACAATTCTTTGCTGAAGCTGAACAGTATGATTTCCCTGATATAGATACATTGAATCAGAAGTTAAAGGCATTAGATACCCGGTATAAAGAAGAAGAAACGATTTCTGATGTGGATTTAGCCTTCCTTATATTTGCCTGTGGCGTAGCACTTAAGCAAAATTATGGAGAAGATTATACAAATACTGGTTTGAAAAATATAATGTCTCCTTTGATCAGTCAGCTCTGTTTCAGTGACAGTGTTTCAAAAAGATACTATCCCAATCTGGACTTTTTTTATCCTGTAGAGTCTGATATAGACAGGGCAGCCCCTGTTATTTTTGAGTTAAATTGTTCAGTATCGGATGTGAAAAAGAAATACATTCTTTCTGATGGTTTTGTAAAGGCAATTATTGATCCGGTGACAGCTTATACTGGTTATCATCTGAATTATGGCGATGGCGTAGAGGAACCAAAACAGATAAAGCAGTGCTATTGGTACCAGACAGACAGTCTTCCTGGAGATAATTATACGCTTGAAGCGGCCTATATCAATCTGATTGATGACTAAAAAACAGTTTATAAAAAAGGGGATATTATGAGTAGCAATAAAAAACAAATAAAAGCTGAAGCTGTTGACCCTATTCGGTTTCAGAAGCCGGTTAAAATATCCGATCAAACAAGTGAAGATTTGCTCACGGTAAGTAATGTTGGTGATGGTAATGCAGTCACTGTTGAGGGTAAGGTTAAGGTTGGTGGAAAGCTATCGGTTGAAAATGATTATTTAGCTTTGGAAGTTAAAGGTGATATAGAAACAAGTTCAAAAATAATATCATCAACCATATCTTCAAGTGGCAAGGATGGTTTAAACCTATCGGGTTCATTAACTTCGGAAAAAACAGTAACTATAGATAAGCAAGGTGGTGTTCAGGCAGCACAGATAACAATTACCCAAAATGGGAAATTAAAGATAGGTGATGTTGAAATAGGTGAAGATGAGCTAAAACTTCTTAAAAGCCTGGCAAACTCTTATGTAAGCATACAATCTATTGCAGGAAATTACCTGTCTAACTGTGATGGCAAATATGATGTAAGTGATTCTGCAAGGTTTGAGAATGGGCGCAGTGACAATGCATTGATGAGATTTGTACCTCTTGTTGAAGGGGAAAAATACAGAACTGTGGGTAAAAGTTTTCGTTGTAAAATACCAAAGAGTGTCGCTTACATAAAAATCCGTATGGCCAGTAATTCTGGTACGGGTTGGGAAAGTGTTAATGTTGATGGTAAATCTAAATCAGGAATATTTGACGATATTGTTCAATTGAAGAATGGTGTTTTCTATGAAGGAATAATGAAGAATAGCGAAACCAATGATTATGAAATGGAATTGTCTGCTGGCAACACGAGTCACCGTAATAAAGGAAGGGGGGGGGATGGTGTTTATATAAGAAAGTGGATGTCTGATGATTTTTTTGTTGTATTAGGTGGCGGTGGTGGTAAAGGAGGGCAGGGTAATAACCCGGACGCCATTTCAGCAGAAGGAGGAAAAGGTGGTGATGGTTTTAATGGTAATACAGGTGGAGGAGGAGGGGGAGCAGGCAGTTTTACTACTACTACTTACCCAAGCAATGGACAGGATGGGACTACCCAGGGGGGAAAAGGGGGGAAAGACAGGAGTAATCCAAGCTTTGCTCCAGGTATGGATGGAGGAAGTGATGGCAGTGATGGTAGTTATGGAATGCGGGACAATGATGGAAGTCCAGGTTGCGGAAAAGACTCGATATTGCCTTTTAATGGAGGATTTTCCGGCTCTACATCGATGAGAGGCTATAAACTTGTCGCTGGTGGTGGCGGTGGTGGTGGCTACTCCGGAGGTGGTGGTGGTGGGTTTGGAAAAGCACGTAATTCCAGCCCAGAGGTGATAGGAAATGGAGGAGACGGTGGTTGTGGGGGGGGGTACTTTAATGAGAATGAATCATTTACCCATCACTCATACAAAACAGATTATCAGGGGTCAGGGTTTGTGGAAATAATCCTGTACTACGCCTCTCAAGAGAGCCTGTAAATCATTCTTTGATTATGCAAGGTTATCTTATCGTGTTTGTATATAACAATCTGGAGTGGTCATTTTTGTCTAGTTAGTACAGATGGGAATGGCAATCTTATTGTAAAAAGAATTGATAAAATCCTTGACTGCTCTGCTGAGGTTTTATTTTACCCTTCAGGTAAGCAAATAAAAAGTATGAATAAAATAAAACAAATGAACAACAGTGTGTTTAAGGTAGCTGAAGGAACCAAAATCATTAATGTTCCCAGTTCTGTAGAATTTATAAAGGTACGGTTGGCGAGTAATCCGGGTACAGCATTTTTTGAGGAAGCCTTTCTTTCAAATGGCGTTTTGAGTGAGTATCTGATTCCCAACACAGAGGCCGAATCCTATGAGCTACTGCTTGATTGCGGTTCATCTACGCCTGTAAAGGGGCGCGGTGGTGATGCATTATTGATGAAAAACAACACAACCGATACTTTGATCTTGTTGGTCGGTGGTGGTGGCGGTGGTGATCAAGATAATGGCGGATTTAATGCCAATGGTGGCAAAGGAGGGCTCGGAGGAAAGGGTCTTGAGGGGAAGACTGGAGGTGGAGGAGGTGGAGGGGGTGGTGGGCGTGACTCAGCAAAACTCACCACAATTAATGGGGAAGATGGAGGTATCACAGGAGGGAAAGGAGGTACCCAGGCGGTTTATGCCGGGGCTGGTGGCAACGGAGGAACCGACGGAAGTGATGGGGGGCATGGCAAAAGTTTTAATGAGCAAGGGGTCGGCGGGCTTGGAGGATATGGGTATCTCGCTGAGGTGAATCAGTGTCAGGGAGGAAGGATGTGTGAAGACAGCCCTCTCGGCGGTGGTGGAGGTGGTGGAGGCTACTCGGGCGGCGGAGGGGGCGGAAATTCTGCCGAAAGCTATGCAGCCAGTGGTCAGGGGGGGAGTGGCAGTTCATTCTTTAATGAGAATTACCAAATCACAGAGTTATCATCAGGCTCTCATCACGGTGAAGCAGGGTTCATAGAAGTAACTTTTTATTATCCCCCCCTGGAAGAAGATGTTTTTCAGCAAAATTCTATCAATTCCCACCTGTACCAGGCAGAAAAACAGAACGATGATTGTGGCAACCTGGTACTACTCCTCCCTCCGACAGTTACACCTTCCGGTCCTTCTATTTCAATGGACAGCGCCCTTCATGACAGTACCCTTCAGGGATCTTTGATCTTTTTTGACTTTGAGCTGGATTTTGATAATGAAACGGTCGTGAATGCCTTTGTCAATGAAGTAAGCGGAATCATTGAGAAGGTTTCTCTTACCCGGGGCATACTCTGGTTGACTGACGTCGTGATTAATCAGGAAAACGTGCGCTATGTCAGTATTAATAATAATGGAACCGCGATCGATAAAATGGCCGAGATTGTGCTGGCGGGTGATTGTAGCCTGCAGTTGGATGAAGGGATTGGGTTAGAGTTACACGGTTCAGAGCGATACCTGAAACTTGAGGGGGACTCAGAGCACGCTATCTGTTTTTCAGTGGAAGACCGCTCCAAAGCAACTGAGGCCACTCTTTTTCTGTCAGGGGATAAATCCGGGTGTATTCAATTTCAAACGGCTTTTCAACGGGAGGTTCTGTTTGACCGCCTGCATTGGGGGTTTCAGTATCTGTATTCTGATAGCGATACAACGCTGCATCAGGAGTACCTGCCGCTGGCCAGCGGGACGACGCCTGCAGGTAAAGACTGGTTTGACTTTTCTGTATCCATTAATCCTGCTGATGTATTTAATGAATACCTTGACCCTGACGTTAATGGTGATAAAGACTCCCGTATTAAAGAGGCTTACTTTTTCCGTAAAACGTTTTTTGATTTCAGTGGTAGCCCGGAATTACTGGATTCCTTTTACCGGACTGATTATGGCAACAATATCCAAATATGCCCCCTGAGTGAAGACACCGTGAATGCGGGGCAGTTGCCGGCCCGGTTAGTTTTCACCAAGGGCGGAGTAGACAGCCCCTACCCGTTTATTCTGTCACCCGAAGGTGATTTCAGGCTTGTGCTGCCCGAAGGCGCCCAGGACGGCAGGATTATGTGTGGACTGCAGTCGGTTGAGTATTTACAGTTTGAGCCGGGGGCTTATCTGCGCTTTCTTTCCAGGCAGCCTGCTTTTGCCGTTTCATTCCCCCTTGAGATGGCTTCTCCGGTTGGGGTGCCGAATCAACAAAACCTGCCCCTGGTTGATGGAACATACACAACGTCCTGGGCTACGGTGATTCCGGCTGAGGCCGGAAAGAACATCACTTATGTATCCCAGTCCAGTGCCTTTTATCTGTATGGGCAGGACGATACGGTTTATAAAGCAAGTAATGATTTATTGGGGAATGTCCGGCCCGCTTATACATTGAACCAGAGTGACAGGGTTGTTTTTCCCATGGTTCCTTACTCCGGGTTTGAGGTTGATACCGGTTCTGGAGGGTTTGCCCCTGGCGATACTGAGGCTTTCGAGCGGCAGATTATCAGTGCCGTCAGAAGTGAAAGTCTGTTTGCATCGGAGGGGGAGGGGGGGCGCTCGGCAATACCCCGTTCACCCAGTGGAGGTACATACAGTGCCGTAACCGGTTCAGGCTTATTGGTTGAGGTCAGTGACCATCAATGGCAGAAGGTATTGCTTGGACAGCAGCAGAATGGCGATGACACCGTAGAGCTGGCCTTTAATAATCCAGGCACAAAACTGATTCAGGCCTTTCAGTCCAGCGAGCTGTTTTTAGTGATTGCCAATAACCAGTATCTGGGGGATTTTCAGAATCAGATCAATGTGGAAGACTGGCAGCTGACCGCCAGCACAGGCAGCAATCAATACAATGATTACAGCAACATTATTATTTTGAAAGGGTGCAAAGGCAAGCTGTTCGATCCGGACATTCCGGTGGGTGAGAACCTGGTGGCCACCCCCCAGAGCTGGACGATGAAAGACGATTTCGCGGCACCTACGACACTGGAGAACCCCCAGGGCAAAAACATGATCACCAATTGAACAGCGCCATCAAGAAACAGCCTGTATAATCAGGGTTTTTCCTGTCTTTCGATGTCTGCAAAAGCCCTGTTTTCCAAATTCTCCTCGCTCACTGATAAGC
>NZ_JBLYZI010000070.1:0-30065 GCF_057680865.1 Endozoicomonas sp. Z74 | reverse complement strand
GATAAGCCGATTCCTGATCGCACGACGATCATGAACTTCCGGCATTTACTCGAGAAGCACCAGCTGGGACGGGCTATTTTCGCCGAGATTAATAATTGGCTGACGAACTCTGGCATCATCCTGAAAGAAGGCACTCTGGTGGATGCCACCATTATTGAGGCGCCGACGTCTACCAAAAATAAGGAGAAGCAGCGCGACCCTGATATGCACCAGACGAAAAAAGGAAATCAGTGGCACTTCGGCATGAAGGCTCACATTGGCGTTGATGCATGCACTGGGCTGACTCACAGTCTCACAACAACAGCCGCCAATGAGCATGACCTCAATCAGGCTGGTGAGCTTCTTCATGGGGATGAGGGATTCATATTCAGCGATGCCGGTTACCGGGGAGCAGAACAACGTCCTGAACTGCAGGATGTCTCTGCTGAGTGGTTTATTGCTGCAAATCCATCCCGGCTTAAAGAGCTGAAGAAACACCCTCGCAAGAACAAAGATGAGCTCAAGCTTGAGCATTCAAAAGCAAGCATTCGAGCTTTTGTGGAGCATCCCTTCCGGATAATAAAATGCCAGTTTGGTTTTGTGAAAGCCGTATACAGGGGGCTTAAGAAAAACGATAACAAACTGGCAACACTGTTTGCCCTAGCGAACATCGTCAGGCTGGATCAAATGATCCGGGCATAGGGTGAATCCGCCCGAAAACCGTGAAAGTGGTTAAACCCTGCCACTTTCAAGTAAGTTTTTGGTGGATTATCCACCAAAATTTCTGGGGCTAGGCTGCTTTTGCGATCCCAAAAGATGAATTTATCAAATAGCTGGGGTTGTTCGCACCTTCCTTAAACGACTATTGAAATGTATGAGACAATAGCTGTTTGCCAGAAGCATAGCTTAATTTTGTCGACGAATGACCATGGATCTCGGGAGGGCATGATTCGTTATGAGAAGCCTGCTGGACATATCAGCCGGAAGGCTGGCCCTGGAGAAGGTTCGATCCGGCGGCCTGCCCCAGAACAGCATTAAAGTGATGGCTGGTGCCTCTGGTGGCCCTAAATGGTTTGTGCTCAGCGGGCTGGATAAAGCATTGCTGACTGAGTATTTTCGGGATCGGCAGACACCTCTTGATCTGCTGGGAACGTCGGCGGGTAGCTGGCGGTTCAGTTGCTTCAGTCAAAGTGATCCTCTGGCGGCTCACCAGCGTTTTGAACAGGGTTACCTGCACACCCGCTATTCCGAGAGGCCGGACGCCCATGAAATCAGCCGTAAGGCCAGGGACCTGGTTGAGAGCATGATTGGCCCCAATGGCACTGAAGAGATTCTGAATAACCAGATTATGCGCTTTAACCTGATTGCCGTGAGAAGCCATGGATTATTGTCATCTGAGCGCAGGCCTGTGCAGATGACTGGATTGGGAATGGCCGCTACTGCCAACCTGGTTAACAGAAAGCTTCTGTCGCATTTTTTCACACGCACGCTGTTTTATCATCCGGCCTATGAGCAGTCTGAAAAGCCGGACTTTTTTCATCTGAATGACCTGCCCACTGACCGGGTCCGGCTCAGTTCAGACAACCTTACCAGTGCAGTGATGGCTTCCGGGTCAATTCCGGCCGTTATGGAAGGAGTCTCCGGAATCAAAGGGGCTCCACAAGGGGTTTATCGGGATGGCGGCATCACCGATTATCATTTTGACCTGCCTCTGCATAAAGGGGATGGCCTGGTACTCTATCCACATTTTTACAACTGGATGATTCCGGGTTGGTTTGATAAAGCTCTCAAAAAACGCAGGCCTGTTCCTGAGAACACCGATAATATTGTGCTGATATCCCCCTCCAGTGAGTTTGTGGCCAGCCTGCCTTACGGCAAGATTCCCGATCGCAACGATTTTCAGCGGTTCAGTTTTGAGGAGCGGGTTCGTTACTGGGAAAGGGTGATACGGGAAAGCGAGCGGCTGGGTGACTGCTTTCTGGAGCTGGTCAACAGTGGCAGGATCCGGGAAGTGGTGAAGGCTCTCTAATCGGTGAAGGCTCTCTAATCGGTGAAGGCTCTCTAATCGGTGAAGGCTCTCTAATCGGTGAAGGCTCTCTAATCGGTGAAGCCTCTGTAACCGGAGAGGTCTCTCTGATCAGGCAAGGGGGAAGCTTTGGATTCAGTTTTTGATTCGGTGTTTTCAGGGTTACCTGCCTGCACTGTATACGACCGGATGGTCCAGAATTTCAGACACCTTTTGGGTGATCATCCATGGGTTCCAGGGACTATTTTTGAAATACGGGATACTGATTGGTCGTCTGTGGATATCAGCCTGCGCTTATCCACAGATGACGGTTCCCTTACCGCTTTTCAGAACCATCTTGATAGTGATTTTGATCCCCAAAACCCTGTGCTCCTCCATGTCTGGTCAAGAATTCGTGACTTTTTATCCACAGGCCAGACTGTGGCCAGCGACTTCTGGCTGGAGTTTGATGATGACGATCTGAATCGGGGACTGGCCGTGCCCAGTGTATTTCTCCGGCCGGATGACAAACGACTGGCCAATGGAATTGCTGGCTTGTCAGAGGTTTTGATCCTGCTGTGTGACAGCCCTGAGCTGCAAGCCAGCCTTTCCAGGTTGGCGGCTATCCTTGCTGAGTATCCAGCGGTTGAGATCCATTATCTGGGAGTGATGCTGTCTCGAAAGTCCCGAAAAAAGGGGAGTCTGAGATGCTGTCTGAAAATGTCATTAAAGGATGCAGAGCATTTTATTGAACGGTACATGTTGCTTGTCTGTGACGCCAAGATACAGCAGCTAATGAGTAGCGATGTGTTCGGGTTGGTAGATACTGTCGTGTTGTCGTTTGATCTAGGGAAGGGGGTGAACCCCAGGTTTGGTATTGAGTTACCTGTGTCCGGTTCGAAAGCGGCAGAGGCGCTCTATCTTTCATTGGGAGGCTGTGACTCCCGGACCATGATGTCCTGGCCAGGGGCTTCAGAAAACCTGGAAGCCCTGCTTCAAAAGGGAGCCATTGGAACTGAGATAGGTCGGCAGAAAGAGCTGGTCTATTCCCGCCGTATCAATCACTTTAAACTGTTGTTTGAGCCGGGCTGCCCTGTTCAGCTTAAAACCTATCTTTATCTGGCCCTGGGGACGCTTAAGAAGCCCTGAAGATTAAAGTAATTCAAACCCAGCCTTGTGGAAAAAGGTCCTCAGGTCTTTTTCAATGGTCTGGCGCAGCCATTGATGAGCATGACTGAACTCCCAGTGTCTTGGCCAGGCAATACTCAGGGTAGCCGGGGGGAAATCCACAGGCAGAGGCAGGAAGGTGAACTCCGGATTGGACATGAGTTCAGGGTACATCATAGTTGATGAGATCAGAAAGGCTTTGTCTTTCTGGATCAGCTCCAGGGCAGCTGTCTGGTTTTTCAACCGGATCCATGGATTGCTGAGAGTGGTGGACAGGGACTTTAAATGCTCGGATTCCCCAGTCTGTCCCATGGGGGCATTTAATGAAATAAAAGGGTAGTCGTCCAGGTCCGCCAGTTGTTTAATACCTGTTTTAACCAGAGGGTGACCTTTGCCCAGCAACACACAAACGGGCCCCTCAACAATGTTGACACCTGACAGATCCATGTCATCCAGGCTGGTGGTTGGAAGAATGGCCAGGTCAAGAAGCCCTTCTCTCATTTTTTTAGTGGACGTTTTACAGCAGCTTTCCAGGCTGAATGACAGGTTGGGGGCTTTTTCCCTGATTCTGTCGAGAGATTGAATAAGGTGGGATTCCAGGAATCTGGATGTGCTGGCAATATGAAAATGGTGCTGACAGGTTTTGGGACTGAAACTCTGGTTTTCAAACAGGTTGTCGGCTTCGTTCAGCAGGTGTTCTACCAGCGGTTGTATCTGCTGGGCCTTTGGTGAAAGTGAAATATGATTGCCATCCCGGGTTAGAATCGGATCGTTAAAGATGTCCCTCAGCTGGGAGAGCGTGCGGCTCATGGTGGATTGGGTGACGTGCATTAACTCGGCTGCGTGTGTCACGCTGGCCGTATCCAGGATAGCCTTGAGTGCAGGAAGCAGACTCATTTTTAAACGCCCGTTAACCACAGGTTTTCTCCTTCCCAGGCAGCTTTGAGCGTTATCCTGATGAAAACAGTGCAGTTTCCAAAAAATAAAAAATGTGGTCTGCAGCGCCCTGAATAGCTGGGTTTATAAAGAAAAAAAGCCGGCACTGCAAAAACAGCCCGGCTACAAAAACACATCATTCATGAATCGGAGTAATAGCGATTCATAGCCGAAAGAATATAGAGCATGTGACTGGATCACTAATGGGTATTTTTAATTTAAACATTGATTTTACCAATAGGTAATTAAACTTATTGGTTGAATCAATGGGGGGATTGAAATATTGCACGTGACCTGTCCATCAAACGTGATTAAAACTCCCAGTGCCAAAATACCAACACAACACTGGCTCTGTTTCAGAAATAGATTGGTCGTTACGGCGACAGTATCAGCTTTCTTTTCTGGAATGATGTTTATCAGGAGTATCACACATGCAAAAGAGATTAATTGCCGCTGCCATCGCTTCTCTGGTAGCCGGTCAGGCCATGGCGATCACTGTGGTTGACGATGGAACCAATAAAGTGGCCATTGGCGGCCATATTGGTATGCGTTATGTAGACCAGGATTCATCCCATGCAACCGCTGGAGACAGCAGCCGTATCAACTTTGGTTTTGAGTCCAAGCTGACCCAGGACACCACGGCTTTTGCCATGGCAGAGTGGGGCTTTGACACCACCACCACAGGTGATGAAACAGACAGCTTCTTCTTCCAGCGACTGGGTTATGTGGGTGCGAAAAACGACCAGCTGGGTTCCATCTCCTTCGGTAAGCAGTGGTCTACTTACTACACCATCGCAGGCTGGACCGACGTATTTGCCACCACCGGTGGTGATGCTGTTGGCGCTTATGGCGATGACGGTGAAGTTCTGGGTACTTCCCGTGCTGATGATGCTCTGCAGTACAATGGCAGCTTTGGTGGTCTGAACCTGTCTGCCCAGTATCAGGCAGGCAGCCGCAGTCTGACTGACGACGACGGTAACCTGCTGAACCCTAACTACCAGACACGGGACTACTCTTACGGTCTCGGTGCCAGCTATGACCTGCCCATGGGCCTGAGCTTTGGTGTGGCTTATAACGAAGCCAAGCTGAAGGATGAAGTGGCTCCCAATACGGATGCCAAGAACAAGGCCAAATCAGCCATCGTGGGCGCCAAGTTTGAAGCGGATAAGATCTACGCTGCATTCACCTACGCTGAGCTGAAGAACCGTAATGCCCATGATTACCTTGGCCTGGTCGAAAAGGCTAAAGGTTATGAACTGTACGCGGGCTATCAGTTCAATGAGAACTTTATGGTTGAGACCGGCTACAACCAGCTGAAGGATAAGAGCGGTCAACCAGGGCTGGGTGAAGTGAAATACTTCCCTCTGGGTCTGATTTACACCACTGGTCCGATTCAGCTGTCCGGTAC
Organism: Endozoicomonas sp. Z74; assembly: GCF_057680865.1. Classification (NCBI taxonomy): domain Bacteria; kingdom Pseudomonadati; phylum Pseudomonadota; class Gammaproteobacteria; order Oceanospirillales; family Endozoicomonadaceae; genus Endozoicomonas; species Endozoicomonas sp. Z74. The sequence goes on along the minus strand of NZ_JBLYZI010000070.1, from coordinate 24,570 downwards.
CTACCAGTTTGAAGACAGTAAGGATGCCGCTGGTCAGGATGTAGACGACAAGCTGATTCTGCAGGCTCGTTACTACTTCTGATAATACTGCTTTGGCGCTCGATGACAGAGTGCCGACTGCAGTAAACCAACAAAAAACGGGGCCTTATGGTCCCGTTTTTTGTTGAGTATGAAAGCAAGATCACTGATGATTCAAATGATTGATGCTTGATTTTATTCTGAACTGCCAGGGACAGGGTTACCAATATGATGTCGAAAAGGAAATGGTCGTTTATTTTGGCAATAGCCTTTGTCGCCAGCGGCTATCTTACCCTCTGGCCAGTGCCAGTTGATCCTGTGGCCTGGAATGCACCCCGTAATAATGGATACACCGGGGAGTTTGAGGTGAATCATCGTCTGTCAAACCTTGAGTTTATCGACCTCTCCAGGCATTCCGGCCCTGAGGATGCAGCGCTTGGCCCTGATGGAAAGATTTATGCCGCCACTCAAGATGGCTTTATTGTCAAAATTGATTTGAAGGCCGGTACTGCGGAACCGGTGGCCATGACTGGAGGCCGCCCCCTTGGTGTGACATTTGGCCAGGACGGTCGGCTCTATATTGCCGATGCCTTCAAGGGACTCATGGTCATGGAACCGGATGGAAAATTGACACTGCTCGCCGACCGCACTGCCGATGGTTCAGTCATTGCTTACGCCAATAGCCTTGATATTACGCCATCGGGAGTTATCTATTTTACCGATGCCAGCAGTAAATTTGGTGCCGCTGCCAACGGTGGAACGCTGGAGGCCTCGTTGCTTGATCTGATGGAGCACGGACCCCACGGACGCATACTTAAATACGTACCGGAGACGGGCAAAGCCTATGTGGTGGCAGAAGGGCTGAGTTTTGCCAATGGCCTTGCTCTTTCTGACGACAATCGCTTCCTGCTGGTCAATGAAACAGGAACCTATTCGGTGCTGCGACTGTGGCTATCAGGCCAAGGAATGGGTGAACTGGAAACAATAGTCGCCAATCTTCCGGGATTTCCTGACAACCTTAAGCGTGATGACAACAATACGTTCTGGCTGGGGCTGGCCAGCCCGAGATCAGCCCCAGTGGACACCCTTTCCAACTGGCCCTTCCTGCGCAAGGTAGTGCAGCGTTTGCCAGCTGTTGTCCGCCCCAAACCACAACGCTATGGAATGGTTGTGCATATTGACGGCAATGGCCAGATATTGGAAACCTTACAGGATCCTGCGGGTGACTATGCCCTGAATACAGGTGCTTTGAGAGGACCCAATGGTGAGTTGGTTGTGACCAGCCTGACCGAACCGCGGCTTGGGTATCTTAAGGCTGGGTGGGAATGAAAATAGTAAGCACAACCCGAAGCGTACCTAGAGCTAGTTGCACTAACGTACATCATTAAAATATGAGTCAATGCTTCAAGACCATATCCACCGTCCGTGCATCATTGGATGCACTGCTGGAGCAATTGACCTGTGACTGAAAAAGAAAAGATGCTGGCTGAAATGGATTATCTGGCCTTTGATCCCGAGTTGTTGATGGAAAGGGAGAAAGCCAAGACGCTGTGCCATACCTACAATCATCTGTCTCCAGCCGAGACGGAAGAGAAAGCCCGTATTCTGGAGCAACTTCTGGGGCAGGTGGCAGAAGCCCATATTGAACCGACTTTTTATTGTGACTACGGCTACAACATCCGCCTGGGAAAGCAGTTTTACGCCAATCATAACCTGGTGATTCTGGATGTCTGCCCTGTCCATATTGGCGACAATGTCATGTTGGGACCAAATGTCACCATCAGTACCGCGGGTCATCCTATTGATGCAGAAACACGCAATTCTGGCCTGGAGTTTGGCCGGAAAATTACCATTGGCAACAATGTCTGGCTGGGAGCAAATGTGACCGTCAACCCTGGTGTAATCATTGGGGATAACGCAGTGATCGGTTCCGGCAGTGTGGTGACCCGGGATATACCCGCTAATACGGTAGCTGCTGGTGTGCCCTGTAGGGTGATGAAAACCATGGAACAAGGGTGAATGCGCTAAAACAGCCCACCCTAAGGCAGGCTGGCAACGGTTTGATTAAAAAGCATTCAAGGCTGCGGTTACAGGACAGAGGTTGGCGACCACATTGAGAATTTCCTTGACCTGCTCCTTGTCCAGTCCAAAGGTGTCCGACAGAACGCCGGAGATTTTGTCTTCGGTCCAGTCCAGGGCTTTCTTGGCCATTTTCGCCCACTCTTTCGGGTCGGTGAACAGCTCCTTGAGAAAATCGACAATGGCGTCAAACAGCATCTTGGGCAGATGGGCCAGGTCACCGGTGTCCACATCTATTTTCAGTTTGGGCAGATTGAAGCTGTTACCCGCCAGTTCAAAACCGGCGGTGATCCAGGCGCCCAGATCGGAGCCTTTGATAAAGATATCCACAGCGCCGGTGGCACCGGTTTCAATCTTGAAGGTGCCCAGGGGACCCAGATCCACATCACCAATCCCCACTTTGACATCCCCTTCCACATTGGCATTGGTGAGACTATCAAAGGTGCCTTCCAGTTCACCCTGAACAATCCCTCCCGGCAGCAGGTCGCCTTTAAGGTCAAACTGGGCTCCGCTGGAAGAGATATTGATAAACACTGAGCGACTCATGCCCAGTATTTCCACTTCGCCGTTGATGTAAAAGTGCGGTTTGCGGAACTCTTCTACCTTCTCGGTGGGTTGGCTGAAGGTAGCGATGGAGACCACTGGGCCTCCGCTGCCTTCCGCCGCCTTGATGCAGAACAGGTTTTCATTACCCAGCACGATTTTGGACATCTGGGCATCCACGGCAATCCCCTTGTTGGGGCTGATGTCGATGGTAGCCTGGGCGTAGAGGCCGAAGAAATTAATCCGGCCATTGACGTAGAAGCCGGGAGTAAAGCGGAGCTCACCAATCGACGTCGCCTGTGGTGCACAGTAGAACTGGGCATTGACCTCCACCTTGAACTGGTTGTCACTTTTGGAAAGCTGATAGTGACGCATTTCATTGGCCATGTCGGTGACAAACCAGGTGTCTTCATTCTTGCCTTCGCCAATCAGCAGGAGCTGGGCAGAGGAAGAAACTGTGACTCCGGCTGCGGCAAAGGCCGTGGAAACACCGCCAGCGTCCCGCTGTTCCAGGCTGGTCAGTACACTACCGGCAATATCAAAGCTCTGGGTGCCTTCAATACTGACCTCATTCAATACCTTGTCGATCTCGGAAGGCAGAATGTTGCCGGTCAGGGTGTCCAGAACATCCCCCAGGTGCAGGTCACTGACGGCACCGGCGACCATACTCTGGGCGGGATTGGCGGAGTCAAAGAAGACGGCAATGGACGACATAAAGTTATCCACAAGGATGGTGCCCGCCAGCCCCAGGGAGGGAATGCCTTCGTAGCTGATCCCCATTTCCAGAGCCAGGTCACCCAGTTTGAACACTTCGAAATCAATAGGCTTGCTGCCCTGCATGGTGCCAGCGGCAAAGGCACCGTTGGGGGTGAAGTCCAGGGTGATGGTGAAGGTCTGCTGGCTGCCCTGGATGTCTGCCTGAAGTGTACCCGAGAGGAACAGCTCCGGAACGGAATCCCGCATTCGGGCCCCAAACCGGCAGCTCATGGGCATCTTCATCAGTTCACCGGAATAGCTCACATAAAGGCTGGCATCTTTGGCCGGGTTTACGCCCACCTGAAGTGTGATCCCCAGGCTGGGGTTGAGTCCGAGCAGGTCCTTGAGCAGCTTCTGTTGTTTATTTCCGGTATCGATCTGCCATTGGCCGTATACATTCAGCCCTGCGATCACTCCGTTGCTCTGGGAAGGGAGGGAGACGCCCTTGCTGTTCAGGGCGGGCTGGTTGAACTGCTCCATGCCTGGAAAGGCAAAGCTGGTGGCATCAAAGCTGGCCACCACCAGCACCAGTTCCTGCAGCTGGAACAGGGATTCAAAGGGAGCCAGCAGGGACAGACCATTGATGGCGGACAGACTGCCTTCACCCAGATTGAGCCCGAAGGCAAAGCCCCAGCTGCCACCGGTGACCGATGATTTCAGGGCCTGGAAGGAAACAGTGCCAAAATCATCGATGTCAGTGCTCATCAGGAACATATTGTTGGCCTGGGAGTGCTGCACCATGGCGTAGGAGTTATCGAATTCCAGGTGAAAACCGCTGGGTATGGCGGGCAGGGAGAGGCTCAGGGAGTCCAGCAAACTGTCAAAGCTGATTTTGGGGATGTAGGTATAGGCCATCAGTTCGCCGGAAAGCGAATAGTGAGCACTTAATGAACCAATGCCGTCTATTGCCAGGGTGCCGCCAAAACTGCCACCGACAGGGCCTCCTTTGGGGTAGGCTAGAGAAAGTGTGACATCGCTGATCTGGAGGTTTTTTGGCCCCAGGTCGATGGTCCAGCTGTTGGGCTGGGAGGCCATAAACAGGGCAAAACTGTAGGATTTCATGGGGGCGATTCCCACCCTCAGGGAATCGATCACCAGGTCCGAAGGCGGGTCAACCGGCAGGTTATAGTTCTTCAGCATGGAGCTCAGGGGAATCGTGGCATTTTCCAGGCTGGCGTAAAAAGTGAACTGGTCCCGGCTGCTGGCAATGACATTCACTTCCTGGCCTTCCACTTCAGTGGTGGCCATCAGGGTGGCGTCGAAAGAACGGGTCGTGCTGTCGAAGGGATTAAAGGCTTCGAAGCGGCACGCCAGCCCGGTGAGGGCAAAGTGATCCTGCCAGATTTCCCAGTCCACCTCAGACAGTCCCACGGTAAACATGGAGTAATTGATGGAAGGAGGGAAAGTGCCAAGGGACAGCCCAAGACCCAATGACTGAAGTTCAATTTTCGAGAGTCCGGAAATCAGTTTCTGGAGGTCGTCGGGAAGAATTGATCCGCTGTCGTCCGATCCGGAAATGTGCAGCATTTCTGCCAGGTTGGCGATACTGAGCCCCTGGCCTAATCCCATCAGGTAGAGTTCACGGCTACCCGGCTGGAATTCGGCAATCAGTTCGATACTGATGTCTTTGGCGCTGGAGATGTTCAGGCCGCCAGTGAAGCAGGTCAGGGGCGTCTGGGTACTGTTGTCAGCCAGCCACTGATTGTCCATGGGGCTGTATGTGCGCAGCTGGAAGCTGTCAAAGGTGTTGCTGCCCAGTTCGACACTGGCCAGCTCGACGTTGAGGTGAATTCCCGGCACGTTGTCCCGGTCTTCCCAGGGAAATTTGAAGGGTTCACGGGGCGGCACATTCTGGCCAATGCGGGGCAGAATGATCGGGCCACTGACCACCAGGTTGTTGCTCTGGTTGAAAGTGCTCTCCAGAATGCCCAGAACGCCCTGGGGCTTCAAGTTGGATACAAAGTTGATGCCGGTCTGCAAAGGCGCTTTCAGCACAGAATCGGTGCCACTCTGGGAAGAGACGACAAAGGCCGCATTAAACAGATAAAAGTCATTCAATAATTGCACAGAAGAGGAGTTGACCGGTTTGCTCCAGTCGGTGACGGTGGGAAGGTCACTGAAACTGTTGGAGAATTTCCAGTCACTGGGGCCGGGTGCGTCGTCCAGCAGCTGATAACGCAGCAGCATCTGAGCATTACCACTGTCGTCCAGAGTGAAGGTGCCGGTCACGGGTAGTGATGCACCGGTGGTGGCAATGCTGGTTTTCAGAAATTCGGACGTTCCACTCACCTCTATTGTTTCTGGAGAGGAGGATTTATTCACGGTAACGCTGGCACCGCGAATGACAATGTCCGACTGGTTGTTGTTGTAAATATTCAGGTAGCAGGCACTGATCAGGTTATCAATATTACTGGTCAGGGTTCCTTTGGACAGGGTGATATTGCCCTGGCCATCCGCCGTCAGAGCGGCCGTCAGTTCAGCAAAATTCATTATTATTCCCTCGTCCTAAGGCAGGGCGGTTACCGGATAGGTGACAATGGCCTGGTCCATATTGTTGGGGTTGTACTGGGCGTCAATGGGGACTTTCAGCTTGCCGGTTAAAGGGGTCGAGCCAACCGGAAGGACATTGCTGAAAGCCGCTATGGCGCAATCCGGGAACGTATTACTGCTGCCGCCAGCAGGGGGAATAGGGTTGGGGTTGCCGACGGTCATATCGTCATAAGTGGTGTTGCCCGCCGGGGTGGAGTAGCCGGTGACTTGCTTCATTTCCACATGGCTGGGCATAAAAGGGTGACCATCGTTTCTTAAAATATACCCATTGTCTCTTGCTGCCAGGGATTCCGCATTGATGGTCATCCCGCCTGCGGTCAGCAGGTGAAGGGAAATGTTCGCTGGCGGGGCGGGCGGTGGTGGTGGTATGTTCATGGACTCATGAGCAACATGTTTGAGCATGCGAAGATTGTCCTGCACCACATAGGGGGGAACGTTGGGTCTATCGTCAAAAGCGACCGGGCTGGCATGGTCCAGGCAGATGTCCACCCCCAGATTGACGCCGTCCACGGAAAACATACGTTGCTTTCTCTGGTTCCAGGCCTGGTAGTGGTTGGTGTAGTTATTGGCTACGACCCTTGGAGCCCCTATCCCTCCGGTAATCGGCACACCATCAATACCTGACGGTTGCTGTTTTTCGATGGCAAACAGCTGGCTGTTGGTGGTGCCTCCCCGAATGGCGATGGCGGTATTGTAGAAATAATGAAAGGGGGCTACTGCAGGCTGGGGCAGGATTTTAATGTTGGAAATGATGGTGCCCGCGACAATCAACCAGTGGTCAAATTTGGCGTTTTTAAACATCAGGCCGAGGGCCGCCAGGATCTTTCCCCTTTCTGTCTGCTCGTAGCTGAGTGAGTTGGGGCTCTGCTCCGGGCGGAAGTAAAACTCCGGCGCCATAAAAACTTTTAACGTTGTATTCTGGTCGCCCACCAGGTTGTCATAGGCTTTTTCCACCACGGCGGCGAAACGTCGTAAGCGTTTCTTGGCATCATCCGACAGTCCCAGGTTATTGGGCACTGGAATATCGGTGACCGCATCGCATAACTCCCCGGCAGCCAGGGAGGAGCGGTAGGTCTGGGTGACGTTGTTGTAGCCAAAGGTAGGCGTTTTATAGGCAATGTATTGGAAGTGCGTATAAGGCATGTATTTTTCTCGTTTTTTTCAAAAGAGCCTTTTTCTTTTGCTTGGGCATTTGTTTGAAGTGCCAGAATGGATAGCGGGAGTTACCCCACAAAGTTTTTCAATGCCTGTTTTGCTGCAGTGGTTCCTGCGGTACTCACCGCATCGAGAACCGACTGATCGTTTACTTGATCATTCAGTTTGCTGACCAGGCTCGAAAGGGTTTCCGGTTTTTTCAGCAGTTCCTCAATCTGGGGTTTGAATGCTGACTTCAGGTGGCTCAAATCCACTTTAATATTGGAAGAGGTGGCGGTCGTCGTCAGCGCCAGATGAGTGAAGGTGATCTGGACGGTATCCGGTTGGGTCGGGTCGCCTGTAGCGGTAAAAGTACCGGTCAGCTGACCGGTATCCACGGTTAGGGTAATGGGCACCAGGGGAGAGTCACTACCATTGGCAATCACCAGTAGCTGACCCGTGGCGGTTAACTCCGTGGGAACGTTTTCCGGTGGCGCTTCGGTATTGGGCCGGTCGGCCACAAAGGTCACCTGATCTCCGTTAACCTGAATATTCGGTTTGCCCTTCTCTTTTTCGATCTGGATATTGGTCAGGCCAGCAATGGAGAGGTCCTGCAGTTTGACGTCAATGGGCTGGTTGTAAAAGTCAAAGCTGCCAGCGTCCACACTGTTTGCCTTGAAAGGTTCAAGACTGGGATCACTGGATTTGGCCAGCATTTTGCTCAGGTAAAAATCACTGGCGGGGGTGGTCAGATAGATAATTAGAATCTGGTCGAGTTGGTTCATGGTTTCAGTCCCTTTTCTTGGTTCTTTTGAATTTTAAGTGGTGAATCAGTTGTCCAACGCTTTGGTGCCGTAGTCGACAACGGATTTAGTGACCTGTTCACTGATGCTGTCGAGATTGTTGCTGAGCTGTTTGTTCACCTGGTCGATCAGCTGCTGCTTGACCGAGTCTTTGCTGACCAGGGTTTTACCAAAGTTGTTCATCATGGAATCCGAGGTAATGTTCAGGTCGATATTCAGGTCCGGCAGGGAGGCATTCAGGGCAAGGCTTTGCAGGGTAATCACCAGGTCATCCAGCATCTTCCCTGAGGCAGTGGTGACGATGTCCAGATGGCTGGTGGTTACCTGAATGTTCAAGGTTCCGGTCACCGGGCTGATACCGGGCGGGGTAAAGGAAAAGCCTGCTGTGATGGTCAGTGGTGCAGGAGGAATCTCCTTGCCATCAACGCTTCGCTTCTGGGTTGTGTTCAGGGCTCCCTGGGTGGTGAGCAGGGTCAGCAGAGGCTCTTTGAGCGTCATTTGATCAGCCGTGGCCAGGTTATTGGACAGTCCCACAATCTTTACGTTGCTGAGGGTATTGGGTTCCCAGGTTAATCCACTGATGTCCTGTTTCCCCACATTGACACTGTCGATGGTTAATGGCTCCAGGGCGGGTCCGCTGATGGAGAGCAGCTGTTTGGGCAGGTAAAGGTTGCTGTCGGTGTCGTTCAATGCAGCTCTTATCCGGTCATAAAGGTATAAGTCCGCCGGGTTGGCGACATGCTGGCCACTGTCTTCCGGTAACTCACCAGGGCTGCCCACCAGGCTGTCCAGCAGGTTGCCAAGCTGGTTGCTCATGGTTTCACTGAGTGAATTGAGATTGCCAGGCTGGTTTAATGTTTCGGTGACACTCTTCAGCATGGAGTCGGAAGCAGAAGAGGAGTTAAAGGCGTTATTGGAGATATTCAGCCAGATGGCCTCATAGCCTGGTTCCGCAGAATCAATCTTCAATATTTTTGTGGCAAAAACCGGCTTTTCCCCCTCCTCAGCGGCCACCAGCTGCAACTGGGTGATGGTTACCCCAAGTTTGCGGCTGCTGCCTGTGCCAGTCACATTGATATCCACATCCGCCAGCAGTTTGGCGTTGGTGATGGTAGAGGCAAAGGTACCGGTACCGGTGATGGTCTGTACCTGTTTCTGCCCTGATTCCGGTCCAGTGACTTCTATTTTCTGATCCAGCTGATAGCTGCCCTGCAGCCCCAGGGTTCCAAGGTCATCGTATTGATTGAATTTCAGGTCGATGGTGGTTTTGTAGCCTTCCGGACTGGTGTTGCTGACGGGGTCCGGGTAAAGAAACAGGTTATCCAGACCGATGATCTCCCCATCGGTAACCGCAAGGCTGGCGTAGGGGTCATCCATATACGGACTCACCTGCTGACCCGGTTCAACCAGGGAGCGGGCGGCACCAATTATGGCCAGGGTGATGGTCTGACCAGCCTGGCCTTCTATTTTACCCAGTGACCAGTTCTGCCCTCTCAGAGGCAGCAGTTTACCTCCTGCACTTTTATCAGGGTTATCAATGCCCTGGAGGACACCGGGTAACCAGAACCGTTGATTACTACGGTCATTGGCCCGTTTCTGGATGGTGTTGTACAGAAATGGAAAGAAAGCCATGGTTGTTTTCCTGTTCCTGGAAATTAGTAGGATCGATCCACGGTGGACAGGGCAATGTCCGCCAGAGCCTGCCGGTATTCGTTGTCCTCAAAAGGGTTGAGAAACTCCAGGGCATCCAGAGCTTCATGGCGGGCGTCGGCATAGGCGCGGCTGAAACCGTCGCTGTATTTGACCGCCTCGACCCCGGCAGCAAGCTGATGGGCATCCGGGGTCACGGTGCCCCGGATAATCTGGCTGACCAGATGGTCTGGCCCAAGCTCTTCCATGGCGTAGATAATGGGCAGGGAAAAACGCTTCTGGGCCAGGTCGGTGCCCTGGATCTTGCCCGCTGTGTCGCTGGGGAGCAGGTTGTCGAACAGGTCGTCCATAATCTGAAAAGCCCTGCCCATACGACGCCCGTAGTATCCAGCCCGCCTGGAGTCACTGCTGCGGCCCTTGGCCAGGGCGACTCCGGTTTCACAGGCGAGGCCAAAAAGAATGGCGGTTTTACGCTCAATCACCTGATAATAATGGGCCTTAAGTCGGGCGGGTTCCCATTTGGGGTCGGTTTCCAGTTCATCCAGCTCACCGCAGCAGATACGAAAAGCGGTATCCAGCACCAGTTTCACCAGCCCCATCTCGGAATCGGTATCAATGGCGTCGGTGAAACTGCGAATGCCCTGCAGGAACTGCAGGTTACCCACCAGAATGGCGGCATTGGTGCCGCGGGTGGCATTGACCGATTTCAGGCCCCGGCGCATCAGGGCCCCATCAATAATATCGTCATGAATCAGGGTGGCTACATGGAGCATTTCCAGGGAGACGGCCGCCATGATGACCTTTTCAGGCAGCTCTCCCCGGCCATGGATCATTCTTGCCGAGAGCATCAGCATCATCGGGCGGAGTTTTTTGCCGCGGCGGTATAACTGGTATTCAGTTTCAGTCAGATACTGTTTCTGAGGCTCCAGGGCCTGTTCCAGAGTCTGTTGAAAACGTTCAATGTCGTTTTTCAGCAGTTCGTTCTGGATGCGTTCGAACACCGAACTGATGTGGTTGTCTGCCAGTTTAAGCCCGGGGCTGAAAGAGCCCCCCCGGCTACCCAGCACATCAATTTCGTAGGCTGTCTGGTAGGGAGTCTGTTCTGAAATCATAAGCACTGCTTCGCTGATTATTGTTATTTCATTGACCCTGAAAAACCGTTTGTTGCCCCGTTTTTCGTGGGTAAAGGGCCGCAAAATCTTTTTCTTTCGCTATGGGGATTTGAGCCGGTTCGTCCGACATTTGATGAATGCCGACTTTCTTGTGGAAAGTCGGCCATGGCTTTTTCAACCCCTCTCTTTGTTGAGAACATCAAGAGTGGCCAGTTCCAGGCTTTTGCAGATCTGCTGGTGCAGCAGGCTGCGGACAAAGTGGATCTGTGAGAGTCGCTCCCGGGCGATGTCGGCGGCTTCTCCTTCCCAGCTGGCGTCATCCAGTTCAAAATCAAACACGGGCAGCTCCACCTGCTCCACAATGACTTCCTCACTATCAAGGCCAAGCAGAACGGAAACTTCGATACCGGGAATTTCAGTAAAGCAGCGTCCCTGCCAGAGGGGAACGGGTTGCCGTTCGTCGTATTCGCAGAATTCGGCGTAACAGCGATCCATTACCGTACGGATGTGTGTTCTTTCCTGTTCTGAAAGAACAGGCCACCCCTTCTCATGGGCTTCCGCCACGGCAGCAGCACCACCAGACCCTTTGGTCTGGGACTGCATGTTATCCAGTTGATCCAGGGTCATAGTGGGTGTATCCCCGGAGTGGTCGTCCACGGTTGTGTAGACTTCACTGGCGGTCATGGATGTGGTCTTGTCCTGGGTGTTACCGGTCTGGGCGACACTTTCCTTGAACTGGGACGCGGCCAGCGCTGCCTGGGAATACTTGTTGTCCGGAAGGCTGGCATCGGCAGGGAGACTGTCCGCTTTTTTGGCGGCGGCCATGCAGGCGGTGGCCAGAGTTACCTGCTGCACCAGTGCGTTGTTGTTGTATCCCATCTGGTAAAAGCCTTCCCCGAACATTTTGTCTTCCGGTGTCGGGTTGATGGTGGTGTCCTGTTTGATGGCATCGGACGTATGGCTGGCCATATCGGCGGTCACGTTGCCCTGTTGCCAGGTGGTTCGGACAGCGCTGCTGCTCTGGAACATCTCGGTGTAGACTTCTTCGTGGCTGTCATAGACCCCCATCAACTGCTGACCATTGGGGGTATCCATCAACCGGGTGCGCTGATCGCGGGCCTGGTCCAGGTACTCATCTTTCTGCTGCTCATTGAAAATGCCTGTACCCTCATCGGCGCCTGCGGGACGTGGCTTGTTGAAAATGGAGTCGTAAGGCATCAGGGTGCCGCCGACGTCCAGGTCTACGACGGGGGTTTCCATGGCATCAATGGCGTACTGACCTGAAATTTTGAGTTTTTCGATACCGATCCGGATTTTCCGGTAGCCTTCATGATCGGTCTCAACGTCGTCGACGTCGATAGAGCCTTCGCTGGCGCAAGCAAAATCAAAAAAACGGAAGGTCAGGTTGGCGTGTTCCAGGGCGTGCTGCCTGGGCATAGTCACGTTCAGCGCCAGTGGAAAAGGCGGGGTGTCCTTAATTCCACGGGTGGCCAGTTCTTCTCCAAGGCGAGCAGGTATGTTGACGGTTTTCATGATGATTCCTGATCAGTTGCTGTTTTATTCTTTTGTGGTTTTCCTGAGTGGCTATAAACCCGTCACGCTGATATCGCCGGAAACCATCATCATTCCGCTGTCGTTTTCAAGCTTGAGGTTGCCTGGTGACAGGGTCAGATTAATGCCGGACTGGTCAATATGAATATCCGGCACATCGAAGATATCCACAGAAATACCTTTCACTTCACTGACCACCTTGTCGGAGATCTGTGAGGAAAACAGGTTGGCCAGGCTGCCGATGGCCGTCATGATGTCATTGATGGGATTGCCACTGGCCTTGGGGGTCAGGGTAATATCCAGTTTTGGCACATCATCAATAGTGACTTTGACCTTTGAGCCGTCCATGGACAGGCTGGTATCGATCACCAGTGGGTTTGGCTTGTAGCTGACGCCATAACTGACTTCAACGGTTTTCAATGGTTCGCCCATGATGTTCTCCTTAACTCAAATCTACTTGGTTCAAATCCGCTTATTTCAGATCAAAGTCGCCGCCGATTTTCAGCTGGCCATTGAAGTTGGAAAGAGACAGCTTCTTTGGTTTCAGGGTGCCGCTGACTCCTTCGATATTGAATGGCAGGTTGGGCACCTTGGTGATATTGAAAGATTTGCCATTGATGATCTGCCCTGCGAAGGGGCCCAGCGACAGGGTGATGGCATTGGCCAGAGGCGTGGTCATGGCCGATGTGGCCGCCTCCAGAATATTGCCACTGAAATGTGGAGTGGCAGCCACTGCCAGGGCCGGGACACCACTGAGTGTGACCTTGAGGGTTGTGTTGGAAACCCCCAGTTTCAGATCAACATTCACTGGGTTGGGGGAGTAATGTAAGTCGTAACTGACGCCTATATCGGACATGTTTGAGCTCCTGCTGACTGTTCAATAACCGGTCTGGTAATTACCACTTGCTGGGGTTCCAGGTGTCCGGGTTGGTAATGACATTGATGACCTTACCAATGGGGGTATCAATGCCTGCTGAGGCGGACATGCTCAGGGAGGCTTTGGCGTTCAGTTTTTCCGGATTGGAGGTGGTTTTTACTGAAATACGGTTGATCTTGCCCCAGGCGTGGTAACTGGCGGAAAAGCCGGCGGCGCCCTCACTGCCGGATTTATTGAATTTCTGTCCCTGAATATTGCGTCGTACTTCGTAGTCAACTGCGGACTGAATCAGTTCCTGGCTGAGGAGGGCGAAAAAGGAATCTCCAGGAATTTTGATGTTGTCCAGGCTGGGAGTGCCATCCTTGACCAGGTTGAAGGCGGTGAGCAGGTAACCTTCCTTGATCTCAACCACGGGAGGGGTGAGTGAGATACTGCCAAAGTTAATTTGCGGAATGCTGATACCGGACAGTGACCGGTTAAGCATCTTGAGCAAAGCGGGGATCAGCACCTTGGAGATGACAAAGCGGTCCATGTCGGTGGCTTTGGCAAGGTTGACGATCACTGCCAGGGCGTTGACTGAGAGGTTATTGCCATGGGTTCCCGCGGTACAGATGGCTTTGACCGGGATGGTGGTGTCCAGGTGTTCAGAGTCGGTTTTCAGCTTCAGGGAGAGCTGGTTGAGCTCTACCACAAAGGCATCGGACTGGGGAGCAACCGCTTTGCCATCTTCTTTGATGGCTTCACTCCACTCATCGGAAGTGGGTGGGCGCAGGGCCAGTTCCGGGGCACTGCCCAGTGACCAGCGCAGGGAGTAACCGACACCGCTGTAACTGCCGGACTCTCCGCCACTGAACAGAGAGGATTTGAGCGAGTCTGAGTTGTAAGCCTGTTGTGTGATCAGATTGAGGCGATCCTGATTCAGTCCCACCAGTAAGTCGTAATGGCTCATAAGGCTGTGTTCCTTCTGGCAAATGCGGGGATTAAAAAGCGTTCAGTGCAGCTCCAACGGGGCATGCCAAGGCAGGGCCAATTCCCCCTGCAGAACCGGTGACGCTGATATCGGCTTTCACGGACACCGTCACTTTGGTGGGATCAGAGGTGTTGGCCTGGGTGGAAATACTTTTCAGACTGGCGTTGTAACTGCCTTTGGCCCAGGCCATGTCATCACCGGTTTTATCGGAACCGGACATGGGTTTATTGACGTAGCTGGCGGTTCCAGCACTGGCGATGGCGTTGATCGTGTCCGGGCTGATCAGTGCGTAATAGTCTTTGTCTGCTACTGTAAACCCATCAAACGACAAAGGTGTTGTGCTGGTGGTCATGGTGGCAGCCATAACCAGCTGGTTGCTGATGATCGACAGCTCCGGAGCATTAAAACTGACACCCTGGTAGCCTGGAATTTCCGGAAGCGTAATGGTGCCGAGCATGGTTCCGGCCATTTCCAGGGCGGCGGGTACCAGAATGCTGGTGACAAACCATTCATCAAACTCACTGAAGCTGGAAGTGTCCATCCATACCGCCACTGGATCCAGGCTCAATACACCGCTGCTCATCGTTGCGGTCAGGTAGACATCGAGTTTTCCTTCGGCATTGACCGGTGTTCCGTTATCAATGGCTTCGCTGCCGCTGATATCGGAAAAGTGAATCTGGAACAGATTTTCTGAAGGCATTGTGGTTGAGCTGCCCTGTTTAATGGCACTGTCCCACTCCGACTGAGAAGGAGGCGACAGTGTCACGGTGGGGGCGGCTTTGACATCGTAAGTCAGGCTTACAGTACCCTTGCCAGAAATGTCTTTGCTGTAGGTCCCCTGAAAGTATTTGGCTCTGGCGGTATCGTTATTAAATAGAGCAGACAGTGCCGTATTGACACTTGTCTCCCCAATACCAATGGCAATATCAAAATGACTCATTACTTAACTCTCTTTTCCGGCTGGTTGTTACGAAAATGGAAGTAGTCCGCTTTGGTAAACGACGCCCTTTTTTTATACTTTTCTAAAAAATGACTGTTTTTGTTCTTGAGGATTGAATGATTTTTCTGTAGAAGAGGATCCGTCTTTTAATTCGATGTTCTTTTTTGGTGCAGTCCAGAATGTATCGGTCCAGATGCCCCCGGATGGAGCATATTGTTTAGGAAAATCCTGGTAAGGAATAATGGATGATCCGTGGAGCGAGTCTTCAATATAGAGTGTTGAGTTCATGGGATTAATTCCCTTTATGACCAGGTAATGGGCACCTCCTGTCAGCCATTCGATTCGGGCACAGGGCAGACAGCCGGCGCTGATTTCCAGCATCAGGCGTTCATAGCTGGGTCGCCCAAGGCTCCAGTGGCTGTAACAATTGACAATTGAAAGGCTTTTATCAAGAGTTACCTGCTGATTGCTCAAGTGGTTGTTGTCTGGTATTTCCGGGAGCTGTGCCGGTGGCAGATTTAATACCCTGGATACAACCTGTTCCTGGTTCAGCTGGCTGGTCTTGTAGAATTTGCCAATTGAACTGGCAATGGCAGCCCAGCACCAGTTACTGAGTTTTTGCTGGTCAATGGTAAAGTCCAGCACCACCGACTGGCTAAGGTTGCCCTTTTGCAGGAGACCATCCTGAGCAAGCCTGCGGGCCGTTTCGTGTTCTATTTTTATTCGCATAGCTGCCTACTTTCTATCTTGTTATTTTTTCTCCCACTGCTGTGGTCAGATTTTTCACGACAGAAAATTCAACATACAATCCGCTTGTGCAAAAATATCCTAAGGCATAGATTTAAAAACTAACAGGGTTTTATGGATTAATTTACATTAATGTTGTTGCATTTTTATGATGAGGGGGTGTCTTTTTTTTATGCGTTTTTACGATAGCTGTCATTAATTTTTTACTTGGCTCTGAAAGGGTGAGTTAAGAAGTTTAAAATATTAGTAAAAAACAATGAGTTTCATGGGAAATAGCTAATGTTTGAATGGATTTCTAATGCCGATGTCAAAAAAAAACAACAGTGGATTTATATTGCCGATGTTGTTCTTTTTCTCCTCATTCTTTATGGATTACTAGCCACAGTGTTAAAACTTTCACATTCGGGGAATGAAAAAGGTCTCAGCAAACCTGGCGGCTCAGTGTCGGATGCGACCGTTATGAAAGAACCGGTTGCAGCGGTTCAGAATGGGGAGGCATCTTTGCCTGCTTCTGTATCTGCCTCTGTACCTGGGTTGCTGCTGGGCATAGACGTTTCCCATTATCAGGGGGATGTGAAATGGAAGCAGGTGGCAACGGGTTTTCACTTTGGTTTTGTCAAGGCGACCGAAGGTGATGAGTATGTGGATCCCCGCATGTCCACCAATCTGGAGCGAATAGCGGCTACCACCATGAACTATGGGGTCTACCATTTCTTTCTGCCTGATGTTGATGCCCTGGATCAGGCTCGCCATTTCGTAGAAAGTACCCGTGAATATGATTTTTCCCTGCCTCCAGTGCTGGACGTTGAAGTGGCACCTCAGGGCAGTGTCCGGAGCTTTATTCAATCCATACGTCAATGGATTGATTTTGTCAGAAAAAGCACCGGGTGCAGCCCGATTCTGTATACCAGCAAATCGTTCTGGAACCGCTATCTGAAGAAGGATTTTCAGAACGCCCCCATATGGATCAGCGACTATACCAGTGATGCCCATAAAGTATCGGGCATTCCCTGGGAGTTCTGGCAGTTTACTGAGGAAGGAAGAGCTTTGGGAGTATCCGGCCCGGTTGACCAGAGCCGTTACCAGGGAAGCCTGGATTCCCTGAAATCACTGGGAGAGTGCATGATATGAATACGCTGGATTCTTCGACAAGAAGTGGCTCCCATAACAGCACGCAGGGCCATCACTTTCTACCTCATATCACCCTGAACCGCTCTTCTCACTGGTTTAAATATTCTCTTCTCCTGGGGATACTGGTGGCCACATTCTGTACGCTCTGGCTGGCCAGCGACGGTCGTCTGGCGTCTCTGGATGAACGCCTGCTTGGGGATATTTATGCGGCGAATGACCGGTTCATTGACAGTGCCGCTGATCGGGCTGAATCCATGACTCTGACCCTGGCAGAACTGCACGCTGGTTTGCTGGTGCTTCAGAGCAGCGAATTTGGTATCAGTTTTTTCGTAGATGCCAACATCCAGCTGGGTAATATCATCGCGCAGTTAACCGATATGGTGGCCTATGGAAGAAATTTTGCCCTGTTTAATCTGGTCGCCCTGCATGTGATTGATAATCTGTTATTACTGATCCAATGGCTGACTCCCTGGCTGGTTGTGGCCGCTGAGCTGGGACTGCTGGCGGTCATTGTGTCGGACACCTGGCTTTCCTCCCGGAACCGCTGGCATATGTCCCTGATCCGTTTTGGGGAGGGCCTGCTGGTGGCCGTGCTGCTGCTGGCCATTATTTTTCCCCTGTCGGTCAGTCTGGTCAGTCACTCCAGTAAGGCGGTGACGGAGTCCCTGTTCAACGAGAGTTATCAGGCTATTGTGGATACCCACAAGCACCTGCTCACGGGGGAGGATGGAACCTCCATCAAGGAAGATGCCAGCAGTACTCTTAAGCAGTTCAGTACGGTCCGGGTAAAGCTGTCGGAAAAGTCGAGCTACATTGCCACCAACCTGACCCGGTACATTGCTTCGACACTGCTGGAAGTGTTTCTTCTGCCACTGTTGTTTTCAGCTTTTATGCTCTGGTTTGTCCGGGCGCTGATCCGCCGTCACCGGCACTGGAGTCATTAGGAAAGCTCATTCACCTTTCAAAAGCGGCTCCAGTGTTGGCCAGATATTGGCCAGCAGCCTGGGCTGAGCCGCTTCATTAGGATGAATCCCATCCGCCTGGTTCAGGTCACTGTTACCGGCAATCCCTTCAAGGAAGAAGGGCTGTACCGGAATATTCCACTTTCTTCCCAGCTCGTGAAAAGTTTCTGTAAAACGTCTCGTATAGACCGGTCCGTAGTTGGGGGGAATCCTCATTTCAAAGAGAATAGTCTTTATACGGCGCTCGTCAGCCAGGCGGAGCATCTGGTCCAGGTTATTCCTGAGTGCGGTCAGCGAGGTACCACGCAGGCCGTCATTGGCCCCTAACTCCAGAAGCACCAGGTCCGGATTATGACGCTCCAGGGCTTTGGCAAAACGGCTCAGACCTCCTGCTGTGGTTTCACCACTGATGCTGACATTGATGATCCGCCATTTATATTGCTGCTGACGTATTTTATCCTGCAGCAGACGGGGCCAGCCTTTACTGACATCGGTCAGGCCATAGGCTGCACCCAGACTGTCTCCAAAGATCAGCAGCTTTTTATCGGCAGCCTGGGCACTGGTCAGAAAAGAGAGCGTCAATAATGAGAAGAATGCCAGGGAAATAAAACGGCGTTTCAAGGTAAAGGGTATTTTTATAAAGGGCATGGTTTTATTTATGAGTAACGCCACATCGAACTCCTATTGCTCCGGAAAGAGCCACTCCGGGACGATCTCTTCTGAACAAACGTCTTCAGCAGGTGTGTCTGCCTGCAGTGACGATAACAGCGCCCGGGATCGGTGTACTACTGGTCAACATTCCGTTGCCGTGGCTGCCAGAAAACTTGAGAAGACCGTTGGCACCGGCGACAACCGGCTTACCATCTTGTCCGGGCTGGACCTGGAGATCAAGTCCGGTGAGTCCCTGGCCATTGTGGGAACCTCCGGTTCCGGCAAGTCCACGTTGCTTGGGCTGCTGGCCGGGCTGGATCTGCCCACTTCGGGTCAGGTCACCCTGGCGGGCCAGTCTCTGGTGGGGCTGGATGAAGATGAGCGGGCCAGGATCCGGGGTGAACATACCGGGTTTGTGTTTCAGTCTTTCCAGTTGCTGGGTAACCTCTCAGCCCAGGAAAATGTCATGCTCCCTCTGGAGCTGGCAGGTGTGGATAACCCGGATGACCGGGCCGAAGTCCTGCTGAAGCGGGTAGGGCTTCAACAACGCCTGCAGCACTATCCACGGCAGTTATCCGGGGGAGAGCAGCAGCGGGTTGCCATTGCCAGGGCATTTGCCGGTGAGCCCCGTATTCTGTTTGCCGATGAGCCCACCGGTAACCTGGATGAACAGACCGGTGAAAGGATTATTGAGCTGCTGTTTGAGGTCAATCGTGAACAGGGCACCACTCTGGTATTGGTCACCCATGATATGAGTCTTGCCCGTCGCTGCCAGAGGGTTCTGAAACTCCAGGGTGGCGTGCTGGAGGAGGTATCATGAAGCAGAATATGCTCCTTTCCTGGCGTTTTCTGTTAAGGGACTGGCGCTCCGGTGAACTCTGGTTGCTGGTGGCCGCACTTCTGGTAGCCGTGTCCATCAGTACGGCCATTGCCCTGTTCAGTGAACGGCTGCAACTGGCACTTGGGCGACAGGTGGCGGAAGTCCTGGGCGCCGATATGATGATACGAAGCCCCCGTCCACTACAGGAGACCGTTCTGGAGCAGGCCCGCAGTCAGGGACTGGAGTTATCCACAGTGCTGGAATTTCCGTCGGTGGTCATGGCCGGTGAAGCAATGCAAATGGTGTCAGCCAAAGCTGTGGAAAACAATTATCCACTGCGTGGGCATATACGAACGGCGGACCGGCCTTTTGCCCAGGATCAGCCGGTGAAGGATACACCTGCTCCCGGTGAGGCATGGCTTGAACCCAGATTGTTTCCACTGTTGGGAGTGGCTATTGGTGACAAGGTGATGCTGGGGGAAACCTGGCTGCAGATTACCCGGGCAATCACCATGGAAACGGATCGGGGAGGGGACTTTTACAGTTTCTCACCCCGGTTGATGTTCAATCTGGCGGATCTGGAAAAAACCGGCATTATCCAGCCGGGAAGCCGTGTCAGCTGGAAAACATTGCTGGCGGGGGAGTTATCCGACCTGGCCGCTTTTCAGCAATGGGCAGAGGGTGAGCTGGATGACAGTGAACGCCTGGTCAGAGCCGACGACAGTCGTCGGGATCTGCGTAACTCGGTGGTCAGGCTGAAGCAGTTTCTTGGGTTGGCCAGTATGGCAGCCATGTTGCTGGCGGGGGTTGCAGTGGCCATGGCCAGTCAGCGGTTTGCCCAGCGCCGGTTTGATGCCTGCGCGGTGATGCGGTGTCTGGGGGCAAGTCAGAAGCAGGTTCTGCAGGTATTAATGGCCGAATTGGTGTTTGTGGCCCTGCTGGTGGCATTGCCGGGCGTCAGTCTTGGGTGGCTGTTGCAGCAGGGAGTTGTTCAACTGTTGCAGGGGGTTCTACCCGCCTGGTTGCCTGATCCCGGAATGACACCCGTATTGGTGGGAGGCGCTACCGGGGTGATTACCCTGGCAGGGTTTGGGTTTGCCCCTCTGTTGAGGCTTCAGGGCGTTTCACCTTTACGGGTATTAAGGCAAGACCTGGTGCCATCTCCAGTCTCTTCTCTGACGGTATACGGTTTGTCGGTCGCGGCGGTGGTGTTTTTGCTCTGGTACCACACCGGGGAGTTGTTGATGGCCGGCATCCTGGCACTCACTTCTGGCGCCTTACTGATATTAATTACCCTGGGACTTCAGGCTCTGTTGGCCCGTCTGGAAACCGGGCTCAGTGGTGGCGGGAAGGTACGGGTTCCCTTTTACTGGCGGCCTGGATTAAGGCGAATGGCCCAGGGACAGGGGAAAACCGCAGCCCAGCTTCTGGCATTTTCCCTCACCTTTATGGCCATGGCGACGGTTTTGTTGTTGAGAACCGATCTACTGCATCGCTGGCAGAATCAGCTACCTGAGCAGACACCCAACTATTTCGCCATGAACCTGCAACCGGGTGAAGTGGATGACTACCGCCGTTTTCTCAAGGCCAGTCAGATAGACGCCAGCCAGCTCTACCCCATTGTTCGTGGGCGGCTGACCCATATTAATGGTGTGGTGGTCAGAGAAGCGGTGTCCAAGGAAGCAGGCAGCCATAATGCGCTCAATCGTGAATTGAACATGACCTGGTCCCCCGAACTGCCCGAAATGAATGCCCTGGAAGTCGGCCAGTGGTGGCAGCCTGGCAGCCAAGAAGGGTTGTCTGTGGAGTCGGAACTGGCCGCTAAACTGGGTATTGAAATGGGGGACAGGTTGACATTCAGGGTGTCCGGTCAAGAGTTTACTCAGACAGTGGACAGTATTCGTACGGTTCAGTGGGAATCGTTCCGCCCTAATTTTTATATGATTTTTCCCAAAAAAGCGCTAGAGGACCTGCCTGCCACCTGGCTGAACAGTTTTTATCTGGCACCGGGCGACCGACTGGTGCTCAATCGTCTGATCACGGAATTTCCCACTCTGACGCTGCTGGATCTGGATGCGGTGATTGGCCAGGTACAGATCATGCTGGCTCAGTCGACCATTGCCGTTGAAGCGATGTTCGTGGCTTTGCTACTGGCCGGTTTGCTGGTAATGGTTTCGGTCATTGAATCCACTATTGATGAGCGGCTGCAGGAAGGTGCTTTGATTCGCTCTCTGGGGGGCTCGCGAAAGCAGCTTCTGGCAATGCAGGTGGGGGAGTTTATCGCCTTTGGAGCCCTTTCCGGGCTGCTGGCAGTGATGGGAACCGAGTTGTGCAGTTACTTTCTCAACACCCGGGTATTTCAGCTTGACTGGCAGCCCGCCCTGTTTTTGTGGATAGCTCTGCCTTTGCTGGGGGCCCTGGTATTGGGGGCTTGTGGATGGCTGGCACTGCGACGGGTGACAGGGCAGTCACCATCAAATATTTTGAAGAGAGTGTGAATAAAAACAAGGCTGGTTAAAAAATAAACACTCCTTTTTCTGCCCAGTAATTACAGGGGCTGTGGACGTTTATCCACAGCTCATTCAAGGGGTTGGTCAGGGAATCTGTGGAAATGTTGTCTGTTGGCTCAGGTTGGCATTGTTGTTAGAAAGTGCAGTAATCTGGAGAAAACACTACCTCATGGAAGGAGGTTGTTATGGCACTCGACTTTGTTGTGAATGAACAGGTCAATGAAGAGTCCGGCATGGAAGCGAAAGAATCGGTTTCAGTGGCCAGGGAGACGGATAGGACCCTATCCTGCCGGGATGAATCCTATCTCTGTCTTTTATGCATCAGGGACAGTACCGAGCGCATTGCCAATCTTTACTTCAGTTATATCCAGCTCAGGCACAGGCTTTCTGCACAAGTACCACCGCTGTTGTTGGCCATGATGATGCTGTTACAGGAAAAGCGAAATGGGCTTGAAGATAAGCTGCGGGAGCACTATCCGGATTATATGGCGGCGGGGAAATGGCATGACCGGGATGAGCAGAGCCGCTCCCTGGCCTGTCTCAGCGAGGATAGCCGGGAGGATCTTCAGAAAATCTGCGTGACCGAAATGAGGATGCTGCTGCTGGTCTCAGAAATGATGGGCCGGTAGGGGCAAAAACCATCGCTGTGAAGCTTTCCTGATGAGTGTGGAAAGCTTTGTCGCTTTACTCCTTTATTGAGTATGTCTGTGGATAACCTGTTGGTTAGGTGTATAACCCCTGTGATTTTTCTGAATAGCCAGCCTTTTTATCTGGATAAATAACGGATGGCTCATCAATTTTTCGATGGCTGGCGTTCATAGCGAACAGGGTCATTGAACTTTTTTTGGCTAGTATGCTCTAACCACCATACTTTAATGGGATTAAAGCAATTACGACCTCACCTCAAAAGCAGGTCCGTGGGTTATTCTCAGATAATGTGATGCCCGATCTACGGAAGCCACAGAGGCTGCAGATCATCAGCCATTGGGGAGAAAACACTTTAGATACTAAATATGAATAAGGTGTTTAGCACGATGATTGATATTCTCTGAGAAGTGATGAAATAGAGAAATTGTTTTTAGTATTTTACCTTTCGAAGCCTAAATTTATGATAAAGAACTAAGGGATTAGATAATGAAATGGTTTTTTTTTATATCAATGACTTTAATAGCGAACTCATCATATTCACTGGATGGCAGTGAAAGTGTTGGCATAGTTGAGGTACAAGAAACTGAAAAAGAAAACCTTACTGAAGTGGCAGGTTTTTTACCTTTTAAAATTTCCAAGGAAGAGGGATATGTAAGCGCAGGGATAGATGTTGGTGAGATGGATTGGTTACAATTTAAAGGTGTTTCTGACGATGAAGCAAGAAAGTACATAGAAGCAGGGATAAAAAATGTTTTTGATATTCCATATTTGGCTGATCAAGGGGTTGCACCAGATGTTGTAAAAAAATATACAAATGTTGGTATAGAGGCAGGCTGGGAAATAGTTGATTTGATAAAGTTTGGTTTCACAACTTTATTTAATGTCGAAGCTTTGTCTTCTGGTTTGAATAAATCATATTTACATCGTCTTTCAAAAACAGTTGCTTGTGAACCTTATGCCGATGTTCTTAAAATTCGTGAATTAAAAGTATGTGACTTGTATGGTGAACTTCAGATCAGATTTGTTGATTTTCACGAGATTGATGATTTTGTAGTCGATCAAAATATTAGTCTTCCACTGAGTCTTTATGAGCTGATACTGGATAGGTATTATTATTTATGGATGAGTCATGATGACATTGATGCATTTTTTGAGGAGCTGGATATTATTTTTGCTGATAATGACTTGTCCCAGGTTAGTGTCTCTGACCTTATTCTTATTTCTTCAAATATAGTTGCAGACAGGTTGGACTATTTTAGAGTAGATGATGGGTTGCCTACCATTCATCAATCTCCAATTATGGGAGGTTCCAGTTTGTTTCGGTACTGGCAAGAAAAAGTAGGGGATTGTGATAAATACAGTGCATTAAATATAATTGTTTTTCAGTACCTTAAAATGAAATATCCTGAAAAGCTGAAAAATGTCTATATGAGTGGAGCGATTTTTCCATGGGTTGGCGGCCATGCTTGGAATACGATTATTGTTTTAGGAAAGGATAGAGACGGTTATGATCAATTGGTTGTAAGCTATATTGATCCAACTTTTTATGATCGTGCAAAATATGGAATTGAGTTGTTATATCGTACTGCATACCAGCTTGGGTTGATGAATAAATTTAGTGATAAGTTGCTTGGGGGTAAATGGCATCAGGAATTTGATAAAAAGAATAACGTGTTGATCCCTAAAGGAGAGAAGAGGCTTCTTGATGCTATGGACTCATATCACTTTGATAAGGGACATTTTATGGAAAAGTTTCGGGAGAGGTTCTGTCATAGTGAAGGTTGATCTGCTGTTATAGTTTTTCAGTCAGGTAAGATTAATGAACAGCTCCAACCATACTTGATAATTGGTTGATTTTATATCTTTGTATAGAGAGGGTGTATCAGGAGGCTTATCTATAATAATGCGGGATGGCGCTGTTCAAATTAAATGTTGCTAACATGGTCTATACTCCCTGAGCATGAGAATTGTCGTGTAAAGTGGAGTTCCAGCCATGAAACCTCAGCAATTCCAAGACATCCTGAAGTCCATACCCATGATGTCCCCAGAGCAGATCGGTGTCCTCCATAAAACTCTGCCGCCCTCACCCATTGCCGGTGATGCACAAGGTATTTCCGG
>NZ_JBLYZI010000069.1:0-30098 GCF_057680865.1 Endozoicomonas sp. Z74 | reverse complement strand
AAGAACGCCAATGGAAACTCTGATAGATGGCAAAGAGATCTGGAAGGAAAAATTTGTAGCCTGAATTTGACCTGACAGACACCCTCTGAAAAATCGGTGACTGTCAGATCAGGTCTGAACTACTACACCTTAAATCCGTATATATCTTTTGCCCACTTTGACCTTGAGCCAAGGCCTTATCCGCCTCCACAAACCACTTTGACACTCTATCCGGTGTGTATTTAGCGACTATTCTGGCTTCATGTTTTCTGTCCGGATTATCGACATAGTTTTGTATTCTACGGTTGTACTCCACCTCAGTCGTCAGGCGTGGTAATCGCTTGATTTCCTCAAAACAAATGGTACGTCCTAATCGCTCCGCCATTTCTTTTATTCTTTTTTCCTGAACAGTATCATCCGTCTTTTTCAAGTCACGAGCAACCTGAGACTGATGGCGAGACGCCTGTTTTTTCTCAGTTTCACTGGCCTTTTTTTTCTTCTTGCGGGGTGGCTGATCAACAGCCTCATTATCCGGAAGACGCTCTAAAGGGAGCCCCTCTGCCACAGTAGCCATGGAAACAGAAGGACTTGAATTAAAAGCCATGTAAACAGGCCCTTTTATGGAAACACCCTGTTCAAAAAACATCACGCTGGCTCCAGGCTGCTGACTGGACACTTCCCTTGAGCACTCCTTCAATAATGGCTGTTGAATGACTCCTGAGGCTGGCACATCCTGTAGAGCCGTCAGGAATGCCTTCTCGATAATATTATTGTTACCTTGAAAGCCCGTCGTTGGTTTATGACCCGTACAGACTTCCGATAACACATCTTCATTGAACACTGGTTGGCAGCCAGCAACAGGAGGCATATCAAGAGGATGGCCACTTTCTTTTCCAGAGTCGAATGAAAGGGCACCAGCCTCATAAAAAACATTACTCTGGTCAGAGCCGGGACTGCCTGAACCCTCTACCATCCTACTGCCCAGCCCGGAATCAGGAGCCAGAATAGTAGATGATGAAGCCTCGTCGTCCTTACCGGGTGATACCTGGATGAGAGGGTTACCTGCCAGGAAATCAATATCATCAACCACCCTCTCAGACTGGATTGCATCAACGCTCAATTGAGCGGCATTATTGATACCTTCAATCTCCAACGAGTCAACCAGGTCCATAAAATCATATTCATTGGGAAAGTGCATGGTTTCACCCTCCCCTCTTCCCCCGGTAAAGACCTCGATTACAGAATCGGAGCCATCCCCACTACATGATGGGCCCAGATCAGTAACACCAATTAAGTCGTCATCCAGTGCATCTATTAGAGTAGGGAATTCATAGCTCAATTCAGGAAGCAGGTCTGAACAATCCATAGGGGGAAAATCACTTCCTCCCTCAATAGAGAAATCGAACTCATCAATCATATCAAAAAGATCCTGACAATCCGTGTTATGAGGAATATAAGAAGAATTATCCAGGAGAGCATTATTTATCATTTCACCGTTATCAGAACCCACTATTTCATCGCTATTGATTGTCGTGCCTGAGCTAGAGGGGCCCGGCTCACATAGGGGCAAATCAGATTGCCTTAACCTATTGACCGTTTTAATCAACTCAACATCATATTTTTTTAAAGCAGCTCGACCATAGCTAGAAGAAATTCTGCTTCTTATCAACGTCCTATAGGTTAAAAGACCATCAATAGAAATCCCTCTGTCTGGTAAGCAAACGTCAATAAGCTCACCTGCTTTTTTCGTTAAGCGATCATAATTGTTGTTTTCATGGGGCTCCGCAATGAAACAGGCAAGTTGCTCCAATTGCTTGTTCCGATGAAACAGCTCTCTGCACTCTCCTTTATCCCAGGCCAATTCACTCTTGACATCCGATAATGATACAGGCGGATTTTCATCTTTGACCGGCAAGCCCACCCCACGATTTTTCAGTATATTCTCGTTCTGTTGACGCATTCTTTTTACTCGATCACGATAATTCTGTGCAGAAACTCTGCTTTTTTTCTTTCTTAACTGCATTCGACTTTCTTTTGACAACCTTTTTCTTTTACACCTTTTCTCATTTTCACATAACATTGATGGCATATCTTGAATTGAGAAAAGAGATGTATCCACTCTATAATAAGCAGTGGGTTCTTTTGTATGAGGGAGAATTGATACGTATCTTTTTGGCTCAGCAACAATCTGTAAGGTATTATACCTCCCAACTCCTTCATCCTTATGAAATGACGAGACGGCAAATGGCGTAATCCCTGCGCATCCTTCTCCCAAGCCAGCATCCATACCACTACCTTCTCTTGAACCTTAAAAAATTATTGCAATATACCATTCCCCTCTGGACTTGGATTGAAGGGAAAAAGTGATTCCAAACTCCAGGAGCCGTCTTGATATAAAGAGTCCGGCGATCCGGCCGTTCCACTAAGCTGGTCACACTCTCCGAACCCACTGGAAATACCTGAATCCGGACTGGATAGCCCGCCATCAGAATTGAGGCCTTTCTCCTCCAGGTCAAGACGCAGGGTTTCATCCTCATCCATAGGACCAAGAGCTTTCACCATTTCATCAAATTCAACACTTTCACTCTCATCAAGCAGCCTATCAGCAAATGCTTCATCGATGGAGGAAAGCATCAAAGCGTTTTCAGCGACGGCATCTTCCTGCTCCATCTCTTCTTCAATAGGCAGTATATCCGGAAGTTCATCACCCTCTCCTAACTCCATGTAATAGGAATTAAACTCTTGATCATCCATCTCTTTTTTTACTGGCACGAAATCAGGACATTCAGCAAAAGCACCTACCGCATCAAGAAGAGGTTTCAGGTCTTCATAATCAATACAACCATCGGGTTCAATATTATCGAAATCATCAGCAGGCACTTGCTCACCTTTTAAATATGAATAACTGTGCTCCACAAGAATCTGTTGAGCCAGAGAGCATTTCCTGCTTTGCTCAAGATTGTCCACCGTTGCCTGAGCACAGGCAAAGGAAGTGTTGTTGTTGACCAAAAGGAGAGGCTGCTCAGGAAGGCTTTTCTCAGTAGACCTCTGCTTCGCAGCCACGGCCTTCTCAAGCTTCAGGTTGTAAGCCGTATCCTTTTTTCTGCTTTTACTGGCTGAAAACTTGTTTCTGACTTTTCTCCAGAATTTACAGAGTTCATCTACTGTAATGCTTTCATCTGTTGCTTTTGCTGCCAGTTTTTTTGCAACATCACGCTTCGTCAATCCATTATTTAACGCTCTCGCTGAGTGGTGAGTAATAAAATCAACAAGATCATCAAGATTATCCCGTAACCCCTTGACCACAAAATCAGAAGCATAGGTACTGCCTAAACTTTCCTTGACCCTATCCGGGGTTACAGGCAGATAGTCATTCTCTACCTTTATTTTTGATAGGCCTTCAGCTCCCAGGAGCTGCTCATGCCTGGCCTGCCTTTCTTTTTTTTCTTTCCTGCTCCTTTCAGCAGCACAACGGTTCTTCTTTTTTCTTCGGTTAAGCCACTCCTCATCAGATAGCCCAGATGCCGCTTTGCTGACCCTCTTACTTTTTTTTGCCTCAAAGCCCCCAGCTTTAACACTATTGATAAAACAAGGCGATTCACCGTCCATGGGTGGGGCCGTCACTAAATAACCACTGGTGCTTCTCGTAACCATTGAAGCTGCTGACCTTTCAGTTATTTTCACAGGAGCCGGTTTGCAAGTATGATCGACAGGAAGTGCTGGCGACTGTTTCAAAATTGAAACATACTTTATTCCCTTACCACCTGGGTTTGATTTAGAAACAGTTGCCTGAGGACCTAGCTGTAAAACCCCCAGGTTGCCGGCAATTTCCATACCCCTATTCATAAATGCAATCTTCCTGATAAAAAAACCAGCCTATAACTTAAGTAGTGACCCCATAAGAATCACTAACGATTCAGTCAGCCAGCCTAACTCTGCCTGCCGGAAAACCGGTTCGTATCAGGAGGATCCGGTTCAATATCAGTCCATTATTACTTTTCTGAGGTTTCCGTAAAAAAAGCAGCCATCACTTCCCGGGCTTCATCCGAGGCCAGCCGCTGAGCAAACAGCATCCCCTCTTCACTGATCCTGCCTTCCACATCGTCCCGGCGGGTTTTGGTGATCAGCTTTTTGGTCAGTATCAAAGCCGTCTGGGGCTTTTCTGCCAGCTGCCTGGCTTTTTCCATGGCATGGCCAAATACCTGGTCGTTCGATACCACGTCATTAACGATGCCGTATTCCCGGGCCTTTCTGCTGTCAAAGAAATCCCCCAGCATCAGCAGCTCAGAAGCCCGCTGTCGTCCCATAATATCCGGGAGCATCAAGCTTGAGGCCGCCTCCGGCACCACCGCCAGATTAACAAAGGGCAATCTCATCCGGGTATTTTCACCCGCGTAAACAAGGTCACAATGCAACAGCAAAGTCACACCAATCCCCACCGCAATGCCGCTGGCTGCGGCCACCAGAGGCTTCTCCTGGACAGCCAGCTGACGCAAGAGCTTCATGGCTGCCGCCTCTTCTTCAAGCCCCTGGGAGAGAAAATCACTGAGATCATTGCCCGCCGTGAACATATCTGGCTGACCGCAAAACACCACCACCCGAACACTGTCGTCCTCATCTGCCTCAACCAGAGCCTCATGAATGGTGGCGTACATGGCTGTGGTCAGGGCATTTTTCTTTTCAGGCCGGTTAAATCGAATGATCAGAATATCGTCCTGCTTTTCCAGTAACACCGGGTTCTTATTATCAGACATGGGAGATACCTTATTATTTTCTGCAACACGCTTTTGGTTTTGCTAAAAGCATTTGAATCGACTTTCTCAAACGCACTATTTATGAGTTGCCTGCTACTGTACCCGGAAACCGGGCACAGAACCATGGGCACAACCGTTCATATCCCCAGGAAAAACTACAACTGTTGTTCAATAGGGAGAAGTGATAAAAGAAAAAGGCCTATCCGGGTAAAGATTGAGCTTCCAGGATCTGTAGAGCTCACCGAAACACACTGAGCCGAGCAGTCAAACCACTGCACCCGGTTGTCCTTCAGGCGCAACTCCCAGACCTTGCCCCCATCCAGCTTTCCGACAGCAGCAAAAAAATCCTCTGCCAGGGCCGAAGAATCATAGACTACACCCATTTCGGTATTCAGAAGTGCCGAGCGGGGGTCCAGATTCAGAGAACCAACGAACAGATAACGCCGGTCAATGATGTAGGTTTTGGCATGAAGGCTGGCCCGACTGGAACCGGTGATGGAACGCTGGGTTTCAGCAACGGTTGGCTTGACTTCAATCAGCCGGACACCGCCGGCCAGCAGGTCTTCCCGGTATTTGCTGTAACCGGCATGAACCACTGCAACGTCTGTGGAAGCCAGGCTGTTGGTAATCACCACCACATTAACACCGCGCTTAACCAGATCCGTAAAAAAAACCACTCCCTCCTTGCCTGGAACAAAGTAAGGAGTAAAGAGAATCAACTCCCGGGTAGCGCCGTCAATATAGGGCCTGAGCTGAGGCGTCAAATGAGTGGAGCGGTCTGACAGAGGGGTCAGCACCTTTTCCGGGGCATCGGAATACACCAGGGCATTTCCCCAGTACCAATGAATCCCCCCTGCCGCCATTTTCCGAACCACAGGCGCCTTTTTCAGTCGTTCCACATACACCGTTGCGGCTTCTGAATTTACCGCACGATCCAAACTTTTCTGAAGCCAGGCCTGATCCTCCGGAGTCACTTGCCGGGGAATCACCACCTCCGCCGGATAACTCAATTCAGAGTTCCAGTAGCGGTCAAAGTCCTGGGAAATTTCCGGTACTACCTGACCCAGCTGGACCATATCGAGGTCGGCAAACTCCACCGGACTGTTGCGGTAATACTCATTGCCAATATTGCGACCGCCCAGTATGGCTACCTGGTTATCCACAATAAAACTTTTGTTATGCATTCTCCGGTTAATCCGGTCAAAGTGGGCAACCATCTGCAAAGGCCGCATTATCCCTCTGGAAGCAACGGGGTTAAAAAGTCGCACTTCAAACAGAGGGTGCTGGTTGGCAATGGCCAGGGCCTTATCAATGGAGGTAACGGCGAGGTCATCCAGCAACAGGCGCACTCTGACGCCCCGCCGTGCAGCCTGCAGAAGGTGTCGAAGAAACAGCTGCCCGGCAAGGTCATTGTGGAACAGGTAGTACTGGGCATCAATGCTGTATTCTGCAGAGTCCATCAATGCCAGACGTGCCACCAGAGCGTCCAGACCATCCGCCAGCGGGTAAAACCCGGAGCCCCCAGGATGGCTATCCACTTCAGCCCTGATCCACTGGCCAATGCCACTGTCATTGGTTCTGGTTGTCTCTATGGCGTAAGACGACTGCCGGGGGTAATCAGAAGGAAGGCTGACACACCCCATTAAGAACACAGACAGCAGCCACACCAGCAGCGCTTTCACCCATAACCCCCATAACATACCTTCCCTCCCTATGCCTGAGATCATTAAACGACTACCGGCATTTGATCCGAGACACTTTCCTGCAACCCTCAATCATCGACA
The DNA here is from genome assembly GCF_057680865.1 of Endozoicomonas sp. Z74. Taxonomy (NCBI): domain Bacteria; kingdom Pseudomonadati; phylum Pseudomonadota; class Gammaproteobacteria; order Oceanospirillales; family Endozoicomonadaceae; genus Endozoicomonas; species Endozoicomonas sp. Z74. The sequence goes on along the minus strand of NZ_JBLYZI010000069.1, from coordinate 23,581 downwards.
CCTGAACGCTCAGGGCGCCAGTGACCAACTGCCTTAACTTTCTTGAGACAGGCTTCACAATAACAGCTGGTAGCAATCTCAGGCACCGGCAACAAATCTGGATTCTCGTTGCCTGAGGACTGCTCTTGCGTCGATACCGATTGCATGCACCAGCATTGATCCGCAGGCATGCCAAGAGAGAAAGCACAAAGGTTGGGTTGACCACATCCAGGACAAGCCCCTGAACGAACATCATTTGTAACTTCCATGAGAGCCCTGTGTGTTGACCATAGCGTTTTTCATGATAAATAGTCTGGGGGAAAACACTACTCAGGCTGATCCACAAAAGTGACTACTTTTGCCTGGAATAGCGGCATTTTAATAGAAAAAGTTTGATACCATATACTGCAAAATTGCCGGAAACGCTACGTTCGGAGTCAGGATGAACTTGAAAAAGATGAGCTGGTCAAAAGCGGGATCCATTGCACTGATGGTCTTAGCGCTTTCAGGATGCAACCAGGAGCAGACCGAGCAACCCGAAATACTGCGCCCAGTGCGCTCCGTTGTGGTCACCCCACCTGAGTCAGGATGGATCAAGGAGTTCCCGGCCGTGGTCAATGCGGTGCAGAAAGCGGACCTCAGTTTTCGGGTATCAGGCAAGCTTCAGAAGATTCTGGTGAAAGAGGGGGAAATGGTGGAGGAGGGTCAGGAAATCGCCCGACTTGACCAGGTGGATTTCGAGATCAAATTAAAAGACCGGAAAGCCTCCTATGACGTAGCAAAGGCGGATTTTGACCGGGCACAGAAACTGATCAAGTCTGGAGCCATTGCCCGGGCAGAACTGGATAACCTCAGTGCCAAAGTCAGTACCGCCAGTTCCCAGTTGGAAGCGGCCCAGCAGGAGCTGGATTACACCATTCTGCGCGCCCCCTTTGCAGGCCGGGTAGCCCGGCGGTATGTGGAAAACTTTGAGGAAGTCTCCGCCAAACAGGAGATCGTCTCTCTGCAGGATACCTCCTCACTGCTGGTGGAAATGGAGCTGCCCGAAAGCGTGCTGGTCCGGGCCCGGAAACGTCAGGGGGACTACAACTTTCTGGCTCATTTCAGTTCCATTCCCGGCCGTTACTTTCCTCTGGAACTCAGGGAAACCTCAACCCAGGCGGATGAAAGTACCCAGACCTACACCATGACCTTTACCATGCCAGCCATTGAAAACCACCTGATTCTGCCAGGTATGTCGGTTCTGGTTCGCGCAGAAGAGATCACCCCGGACAGAAACCTGATTCTGATTCCGGGCTATGCCGTGATGGAAGACAAAAATGGCCGGTTTGTTTATGTGGTCAGTGATGCCGGTGATGGTACCGGTAAAATCAACCGTCGGGCAGTCAACACCGGTCAGTTGTCAAACAGGGGGATCATCATCTCTTCCGGCCTGAACGTTGGTGACCGGGTGGTGACCGCGGGTATGAGCCAGATGAGCGAAGGCCTGAAAGTCCGGCTGCAGGAAGGTGACGCGAGATGAACATTACCCGTGCCACCATCGTCAACAACCGAACGGCCCTGGTCTTTCTGGCAGTCCTGGTCATTGCCGGGCTCCAGGCATACCAGAATCTTCCCAGAGCCTATGACCCCGGTTTCATCATCCGGGTCGCCAAAGTCATTACTTATTTTCCCGGTGCCAGCCCGGAGCGGGTTGAGCAACTGATTACCGATAAGCTGGAAAAGGTGGTTCAGGAGATTCCTGAGCTGGATTACGTCAAGAGCACCTCTAAAACCGGCGTATCCATCATTACCGTCAGCATCCAGGAAAGTTACACGGACATGCGGCCAATCTGGGACAACCTCCGGCGAAAGATCGAGAGTGCCGCCAAAGACCTCCCGGATGGTGTCATTGGCCCCGAAGTCAATGATGAGTTTGGGGACGTATTCGGAATTGTGGTCACCCTCACGGGTCCGGAATTCAGCTATGCGGAACTGAAAAAGATTGCCGACCAGGCCAGGGATGAATTTCTTCGGGTCCCGGAAGTGGCCAAGGTGGAAATCTACGGTGCCCAGGAAGAACGGATCTTTGTTGAGTACGACAACGCCCGTCTTTCTGAAATGGGGCTTTCTCCCACCCAGCTGATGCAGATGCTGGAAAATCGCAACATTGTGGTGCCCGGTGGCGCCATTACCCTGAATAAGGAGCGGATAGAGCTGGAACCCAGTGGCAACTTTGAGTCCGTGGACGACATCCGTCATACCATTGTTCCCATTCCCGGCAGCAGCAACGTGGTCTACCTGGAAGACATTGCCAGGATCAAGCGGGGCTATGTGGACCCACCCTCTTCCAAAGTCCACTCCTCGGGACAGCTGGCTCTTGGCCTGGGCCTGTCCATGCGGGAAGGGGGCAACAACATACGCATGGGAGCACAGGTACAGCAGGTACTGAACCAGCTCAACAGCACTTACCCCATCGGCATTGACTTCAATGTCATCAACTTTTCCCCCAAAGAAGTGGAAGACAAAGTAAACGACTTTGTTTCCAACCTGGTCCAGGCGGTTATGGTGGTGGCTGCGGTGATGCTGATCGCCCTCGGTCCCCGCACAGGCTTGATTGTTGCGTCGCTGATTCCCGTCAGTATGATCGCTGCCATGCTGGTGATGTCCCTATTCGACATCGGACTGGACCAGATATCCCTGGCCGCCCTGATCATTGCCCTGGGCATGCTGGTTGACAACGGCATCGTGATGGCTGAAAGCATTATGGTGCAGATGAACAGCGGCAAGAAACCGGTGGCCGCCGCTATCGATTCTGCCAGTGAACTGAGGGTTCCCCTACTCACCTCATCACTGACCACAGCCGCCGCTTTCCTCCCCATTTACCTGGCCGAATCCGCCGTGGGCGAATTTACCGCTTCACTGTTCCTGGTGGTCACCATCACCCTGCTCTGTTCATGGGTGCTGTCCATGACCCTGATTCCATTGCTCTGTGTCCACTTCCTGAAGATTAAAAAGGAAACCACGGACTACAACAGTGGTTTTTATCTGCAGTACCGGCAGCTTCTGACCCGCCTGTTAAAGCACAGAACCATTACCCTGGTAGCCACAGCGTTATTGTTTGCGGTTGCCATGAGCGGGTTTAAATACGTTCCCAAAATCTTCTTCCCACCTTCAGACCGTCTCTATTTCAAAACCGAGCTGGAGCTGCCCCTGGGCACAGCCATTGAACGAACCGAAGCCATTGTCACCGAACTGGAAGCGTTCATTGCCCGGGAGCTACAGGTCAATGACCAGCGCAGTGAAGGCGTCACCAGCTGGATCAGCCATATCGGCACCGGAGGCCCCCGGTTTGTTCTCCAACACAGCCCCGAGCCGGCCAGCCCGAACTACAGTCTGATGGTGATCAATACCACCTCGGCCGAGGTCATTGATGACCTGATAACCCGGCTGGACCATTACGCTTTCGAGCACTTTCCCGACCTTCAGATCACCAGTCGACGGATTGAAAGCGGCATGTCGGTCACCAACCCGGTGGAGATCCGCCTTTCAGGCAAGGAGACTGACGAGCTGTTTTCCCTGGTGGAAGACCTGAAACAGCAGATGGCAACGGTGCCAGGGTTAAGAAACATCAGCGATGACTGGGGTCAGCGGATCAAAAAACTGAAAGTGGTGATCAACCAGCCCCGGGCGTTGCGGGTGGGCGCCACCAGTCAGGATATCGCCCTGTCCCTGCAAAGTGGCCTGAGCGGTCTTGAACTGACCCAGTACCGGGAAGGCGAGGACGTCATCCCCGTGATGCTCCGCTCCGTGGAAGCGGATCGCCAGGATATCGGCAAGCTGGAGTCTCTCTCCGTTTATATCCAGTCCACGGGCAAATCCGTCACATTAAAACAGGTGGCCGATATTGAAGTGGCCTGGGAGCCGGCCAAAGTGCTGCGCCGGGGAGGCCTTAAAACCGTCACAGTTGGCGCCCAGCTTGACCCCGGAGTCACTGCAGCAGAAGGGTTTTCCCAGTTACAGCCCTGGCTGGAGAAACAGCAGAAAACCTGGCCGGCCGGTTACCGGTACGAACTGGGTGGAGAGGCCGAAAGTTCCGGCAAGGGCAACCAGTCCATCGGGGAAAAACTGCCCATTGCCGCCTTTATTATCCTGATATTGTTAGTGGCCCAGTTTAACTCCCTGCGCAAGCCTGCCATCATTCTGGCCACCATCCCCCTGGGTATGGTCGGTGTCATCATCGGACTGCTGGTAGCCCAGTCGTTCTTTGGTTTTATGACACTGTTGGGGGTGATCTCCCTGGCGGGTATTGTGATCAATAATGCCATTGTCCTGCTGGAACGCATCAAGTATGAAATTGACGAGAATGGTCTCTCTTCCCAGGAGGCCATCATTGTTGCCGCCCAGCGACGGCTCAGGCCAATCCTGCTGACCACAGCCACTACGGTACTGGGTATGATTCCGCTGTATCTGGGAGGCGGTGAAATGTGGGAGCCCATGGCAGTGGCTATTATTGCGGGTCTGCTGTTCTCAACTGTGTTGACTCTTGGGCTGGTTCCGGTGCTCTATTCGGTGCTGTATCGAGTCAGATATTAACCAATGGCTCACAGGGCGTTTTCATTGCAGTCATTCAGGCTGCTGAAAACGTCCCAGCCATCCCTGAATTAAAGTGCTCTTAAAGCAGCTTCAATCATCTGGCACTCTTCCAATGAACCGGGTTCCCGAACGGCCTCCCTGCCCATTTTATCTTCAAGCCATCGAATCATCAGAGGAGCCGATGCCTTAACTCGTAGACCCATGTGGCTTAGAGGCCTTGGCCCTTCCGCAATCATCTCATCACCTGGATCCATAGCAGTAATAAAGCCTGCAGCCCTGGATAAAACCGGATCAATACAAGCATCATCAGGCAGAGTACATTTGATTTTCCCCCACAGCTGATCCAGCTCATTGGCAATATCATCCGGCTGCATTTCAGTCTTGCCTTTTAAGCGGTAGCTTATGGAAGCCCAATAGTTGAAATTGGCCACGGCATCCATAAACGAATGAATGTCCACAGGTTGTCGCACCAGCTCATTCCCCAAAACCACTGCCGCCTCTTCAACCAGCCAGTGACTCAGGTATTCCAGGCCAGCCTCTTCACTCACTGAAAACTCACTTTCTAAAACACCCTTTGCATGCGCTACTGCTTTTATTGAGCGCTCCCTGACCAACAATTCTGACGCCACCTGCCCCAGAGCTTCATTATTCTCAGGCCGAATAAACTCAATCATTATCTGACCTTTGCGTAACTCAGAAAGACAGAAGCGAGCCAGTCCACAACGAACCATCCTGTCCGCAGCTCTGATATGAACCTCCTGGAGTGGAACAGGGATTTTCCCCGTCCTTAGAATCTCTGCCCGCTGTCTCTCCCCCATCGGATCACAGGAAAGTTTATCGTACAGTCTGGCCATATACCCTTTTTGTGCGGTGGTTGTGGAGCCACTGGCCCAGGCGATGAACAGTTCAACATAGCCTTTCAGGACAGAAAGCAATGAACGCCTGCGGCCAAAATCTGAGGTGGATTCCAGTTCTGGTAAAGCTTTCAAGCTAACCGGCAAGTCAACTGGATGATGAGCTTTGACCCACCGGCCACAATGCAGAACCTGCCTGTCAGCTGTATCTGGAGGGGCTCCAGTTTCATTACATCCGGGTATAGCGGGATATAAGCTATTTACTCCACCTACTGCCATCTCACATCTCCTTTTTGTTCAACTCTAAAATATAAAGGCTCCTTGTCTGTATCACTGACATTGTGGTCAGTGATCAGCACCACGCTGGCAGGGGCATTAAAACAAGCGAATTTTGTACGTTTGACTCAAAAAGGAGAAAAGAGTTCCACAGTCATTGTTCCCCGGATTCCAGTGAGGTGTTCCAGGACAGCCCGCTTTCTTGGCTTACAACTCCCCTGTTATAATCCGGCCCCCAGCGAAACCCACCTGCAGCGAGGCTCCAATGGTTGTCCTGTCTCAAGAAACCCTGAACGAAGTCTATGCCCGCCATATGGACTGGTACCCGCCGGTCAATAATCCCCAGGAACTCCCGGAGACCGTGGCCGGGCTTGAGGAGGTCATGGGCAATTTCGATCTGGTTCTGCTGGACTCCTATGGTGTCCTCTGCCGGGGAGCGACTCCCATTGAGGGAGCCGCAGAGGCCATTGCAAAGCTTCGTGCCCACGATATTCCCTTCTGTGTGGTCTCCAACGACACCATGACCAACCGCTCAGTGGCTGCAGAAAAATACCGTAAGCGCGGCTTTGATTTCCAAAGCCATGAGGTCCTGACCAGCCTTGATATCACTGAAACCTGGTTGAAGACCGTGACCGACCCGGAGCGCTACGGAGTCATTGCCCCCCTTGAGCACCCATCCAATGCCCTTCTTGAAAAGATGGTGCGCCTGAATAACTGCAACGGTGTTATTCCCGACCACATTGACACTCTACTGTTTTTAACCGGGGCAGGCTGGACCGCCAGAATGCAGGAAAACCTGGTAGACAGCGCCAACGGTCGACAGTTCAATCTGGTGGTCGGCAACCCGGACATCGGCGCCCCCAATGGTGATCGGATTGCCGCAACCCCAGGCTACTTTCTGGCCAGCCTGGTTGAGGAAACCGCCCAGCAGGCCAGGCCGGTTCTGTTCGGCAAGCCCGATACCTCTATTTTTGAGCAAGCCCTGAAACCCCATACCCTTACCGAACACTCACGCGTTTTAATGGTGGGAGATACCCTCTACACCGATATCCTTGGAGGCAATGCCATGGGGTTCAAAACGCTGCTGCTGGAGTGCGGTATTTATCAGGGAAAGGATATCCACAGGGAAATCAACAGAGCAGGGATCCGTCCGCATTTCATCGCACCTCAATTATGAAGGCATAGGCTGAATGGACGATGTTCACTACCCGGATGCTGTTAACAATAGCTCCGTGCACTCCAATGCGCTGTGATGTGTTGACCAACTACAACAATAAATAACGAGACACCCCTGTTCCAGGCGGGTGTCCCATAAGGAGTAGACCATGGCTACTGTTCAGGAAGTTCTCGAAGCAATGAAAGGCCGTTTTGACGAAAGCGCTGCGGCCGGACAGACCCTGACTTTTCAATTTGACGTTACCGACGACAAGCCTTACTACGCTGCCATCACTGATGGTGCCCTGGAAATTGCTGAAGGTGCCCGTGACGACGCACATGTCACCCTGATCATGGACAGCGAAACCTTCGTGGGTATGCTCAGCGGTGAGCTGGACGGCATGCAGGCATTTATGACTGGCAAGCTGCGCACTGAAGGCAATATGATGCTGGCTTCCAAGCTGGGTGAATTCTTCAAACAGTAAACGACTATTTCCACGTTTGGACAAGAGACAACGGCTATTGCTTGAGCATGAGCCCAAACAAACGTCTACTGTCACTTATCCTCTGACGGCCCTTTTGAATCATCCCGGTTCCCGGTTTTTTCACAAAGGGTCTGTCTTCTTCATTCTGTCCAGCCCGCTTTCTTCGCCTCGCTAATAAACACCTGTCGTACTCAATAACAGGCATGGCATTGTTGTCCATTTTGAATTGGCTTATCATCCAACCCTTAAAACAAAGGTAGTCTTAGTGCCCCAAGCCTTACCGACAAAAAGATAGCAAATTCCAGAGAAGATCTTCTTCCGCCAGAAACAGAAAGGAAAATCCGTAACATGAGCCACTTCCTGTTGATGGAAGCCAACACCGGCTTTGCCGTTGCCCTCGCTCTGGTGCTTATGATTGCCCTGATGGAGATACTGGGCATGCTGGTGGGGTTCAGCCTGATGAACCTCCTGGATGACTTTCTTCCAATCAACAGTGAGCTGGACATATCCGACGGTGGCTTGTCAGCCATTCTTGGGTGGTTCTACCTGGGGCAACTCCCTTTCCTGATCTGGCTGGTGCTTTTCCTTACCGCTTTTACCATTGTCGGTTATTCAGGCAACTACCTGTCCATCCAATGGATTAATGAGGCTCTTCCAGGTTTTATCAGCTATCCCGCAGCCCTGGTTCTCAGCCTCATAGCCACCCGTTTTGCAGGCGCACCACTGGCCAGACTGCTCCCTAAAAGTGAAAGCAGTGCTGTGTCCAACCATTCATTTGCCGGACAGCTGGCACAAATCACCCTGGGCAAAGCGACCATGGGTAACCCCGCAGAAGCAGTTCTACAAGACCGCTATCAAAAAAAGCACTACATGATGGTAGCCCCCTGTTCCAGCAACGATGTTTTTAATCAGGGGGAGCAGGTGGTTCTGGTTGAAAAAAAAACCGGCTTCTGGACCGCCATCCCTTTTGAACACTGAGCCCGAACTGAAACCCCTTCCAAGCAAAACCCGAAAAATGAGAGTAGGAGTATTGACCAATGATGGAGTCCGGCCTGATGTATGTATTGATTATGGGAGGACTGGGTTTATTAGCCCTGTTCACCATTGGTATTATTTTCGCCAAGCTCTATGTCAGGGCTACAAAGGAAATTGCTTTTGTCCGCACGGGCCTGGGCGGTGAAAGAGTGGTCAAGGATGGGGGCTGCATCTGCCTGCCAGTGCTTCATGAAACCATTCCCGTCAGCATGAAAACACTGCGAATAGAAGTGGAGAAAGTTCGCAAGGACGCCCTGATTACCAAGGATCGCATGCGTGTTGATGTCCGGGCTGACTTTTATCTGAGGGTTGCCCACACCGAAGAAGGGATTTCCATGGCAGCCCAGACCCTGGGGCGACGCACGCTTCACGTGGAAGAACTTAAACAGCTGATGGAATCGAAGTTTGTGGATGTTCTGCGGGCAGTGGCTGCAGAAATGTCCATGACGGAAATGCATGAGCAACGGGCGGAGTTTGTCCAGAAAGTTCAACAGAACGTTGCCAACGATCTGGAGAAGAACGGCCTTGAGCTGGAGTCCGTGTCCCTGACCGGTTTTGACCAGACCGACCTGGAGTTCTTCAATGACAACAACGCCTTTGACGCAGAAGGACGTTCTCGCCTGGCGAAAATCATTGAAGAGAAGCGTAAGGAAACCAACGACATTGAACAGGAAAACCGAATTCAGATTGAGCGTCGTAACCTGGAAGCAGAACGGCAATCCCTGGAAATAAAGAAAGAAGAAGAACAGGCCCGGCTCGCCCAGGAGCAGGTTCTGGAGTTCAAGCGGGTAGAGCAGAAAGCCGAGATCGCCAAAACCCGGGAGACTAAAGAACAGGAAGAGCGCCAGGCAGAAATCGCCAAGCAGCGTGCCATTGAGATCTCCGAGATAGAAAAAGCCAGGGAAATTGAAACCCGGGAAATTGACAAGCGGAAAGCCCTTCAGCAGGCCCGTATACAGCAGGAGCGAGATCTGGAAGTGGCTGCCCAGGAAAAGCAGATTGCCATAGCGGTTAAATCAGAAGAAGAGTCCGCCGCCCAGGCCCGGGCTGCAGAAGCAGAAAAAGAAAAAGTAGAGAAAGAAGAGGCGGTAGTGACTGCACGGCAGGTGGCAGAGGCCAACCGCCGCAAAGAAATCGATGTGATTGACGCCAAAAAGGAAGCGGAAAAAGTAGCGGTGGGCGTAACGGTTCAGGCGGAGGCAGAAAAACAGGCTGCTGAAGATCGCTCAGAAGCCGTTCTGACCGAAGCCCGTGCAGACGCTGACGCCAAGATGCTGAAAGCGGAAGCCGATGAAAAAGTGTTTGCAGTCGAGGCTGCCGGTAAAAAAGCCCTGTATGAAGCTGAGAACACCTTGAGTCAGGAGCAGATCGAGCTGCAGAAAGCCCTGGCCGTTCTCAAAGCACTGCCTGAAGTGGTTGCCCATGCCGTTAAACCCCTGGAAAACATCGAAGGCATTAAAATCCTGCAGGGCTATGGCTCCACAGGCGCCATCGCTGCTGACGGGACAACACCCACTGGCTCTATCGCTGAACAGGTGACCACCGCAGCACTGGGCTACCGGGCCAATGCACCGGTTGTAGACGCTATGCTCCAGGAATTAGGGCTGGTTGACCAGGAAAAGGGAACCCTTAATGACCTGCTCACAGGCCAGAGCCAGTTAACAGCCAGCACACGGGGTGTTATTAAAGGCGCTTCTCCTATACCAGAGGTTCCCAGTGATGCTGTCGTGAAGGAAAGCATGGCATTTACACCAGCAGAATAACAAGGCCTGCCAATACAGTTTTAAAACAAAGGGTTACCACTTTATGCCGCAGGTGAAGTATAAAGAGGTAACCCAAACCACTCTGTTCAATAAATCCACAGTCACAGACCGGTTTTGCTTGTCATCAAAAAACCGTCAAAAAAACATTATTTATTGCCTGAGATGCCGTTTCCTGACATTGATTCAGTCTGCTTTGATTACAATTTATGGATATAGAGAAAAACAACATCCCCCCACAAGGTTACTAGAAATAAAACGCGAGTATTTCCATGGCAAAGCCTGACGGTCCATTACAATCGGTATCTTCACCCACTCAATTTCCTGCCCCCCCTCCTACAGCACCTCCTCCCGTGGATGAAAATAACAATCAAAAAGTAAAAACCACCGATGAAGTCAGTGCGTTTATGCCTGAGCAGCAGCATATAGTGGCTGATAGCAAGGATATCCATGACTGGAAAATCAAAATCATACCCAAAATCAACGACACACTCGCTTACCTTAATGCCAGTGAAAAAGCACTTGAGCACCTGAATCTGGAGTCTAAACAGTATAAAAAAGACGAATTAAGAGAGAAGGTCATTACTCATATAGAGGCTGTTAAAGAAGAGCTGAAAAAAACAGAATCCAAAATCAATGACGTCATTAATGATCCAGGCACTACTAACCAGGAAGAAGCAAGACAAACACTCATAAAATTACAAGATCGGTACAAAAAGATAGAGGCCATTCAGGAAGAGACTGAAAAAACAAGGTCAAAATTTTCCTTTGCAACAAAGGGTACAATTGAAACCAAACTTTCTGATTTGAAGGCAGAGATAGTACAGGTTTTCCTGACCCTGAAACCATTTGATAAAGTTCCCCCTCCCTCAACTCATCAGGGCCACTCTGGTCAGCCCCTGGTTATGGAGGAGAAGGAACCAAAAAGAACAGTGGCACCCTCACCTTCTCCAGAGTCAGAAAAGCAACCGTCCGCCCCCCCTGTGGAAGCTCATAAACAGAAGAAACCTCCTTTCCAAACCGCAAATCATAAAAAACTGAAACCGGAAGTATTGAAAGACCAGACCCTCAAACAGCTTGTTAGAAGTTTGAAAGCGCCGGAAACTCAAGACAAAGAAGATACACTGTCACTCATACAAGAATACATAAAAGGACAGTACGAACAGCTAGCCAGGATGACGCCTTTGATAGACTGCATGACCCAGTGGTCTCAACTGACGGGTCATTTTGATGAGGTCAGCACACTCTACAACTCCTTGAATGTTCTTGGCCACAAGCACAACCTGGACTTCAACGATCCCGCTTTGCCAGAAAAACTGCATGAGATAGACAGGCATCTGGACACTTTGTCTCAATTAAACAGAGGAATATTAGCCCGAAGGTACCTGTGTGAGCAGTTACCAACACCACCAACCCAACAAGACCACCTGATTGTATTGATTTTCAAAACCTTTCTCCCTGACGAAACCCATTTATTATGCACAAGAGACCTGTCTCACTTTGAAAAGCTAGCCGCCTACCTCACTCATTACACGGCTTTAAAACAAGGAGAAAAACCAGCAACGGCAGCATCAGAAAGCTACCGCTTGTTCGCCGAAGTTTCTGATCAACTTTTCATACCTCCTGCCAAACCCACAGAGCATATACGGTGCCCTGAAGAGGTGGAAGCACTGGCTGCTCATTTTTACGATCATTCCTGGTTTCGCGGTGATCATAAAGTGTTAATGGAAGGAAATAAAAAAGTCGTTCAGTTGACCACGGAAGGGCACTTCAGAGAGGTGAGCGGCCAGGAAGAGATAGAATCCGCCAGCGACACACTGGAATGGTTAAAAACCGCACCTTCATCCATGAAAAAACAATCCCAGGAGAACCGGGAAAAAAGACTGGACAAAGCCTGGGCAACCATAATGACAGGAATAATGGATGAAGTGATTCCTGCAATGTTTAATAGCGCTTCAGGGCAACTTGGACAAGTGGGCCATGAAATCAGAAATCTCTATAAACAATGGATGAGTGATGATCAGGCTACGGATGCCCCCCTCTATCATGAGACGATAAAAAAAGAACTGAACACTATTTTGGCTGGATACGCGGAAGTTGATATACACCTAAATGGAGAAGAGGTGCATTTTTCAGTGACACCACTGCTTCGTTCCAGGGAGGGTGAAGAAGAAGCTCTCAATATTTTTCTGAGAAAGATATCTGAAAAAAAACAGCCTAACTCAGGTAAGTTCAGCCCCGTCATCAATGCTCTTTCTGGGATGGGACTGATCGCTCATGAAGAGCCTATGCAGTCACCCTGCTTTCTTGGCTACAGCCCTGAGAGTGTTCGATCTGAATCCAAACATCTTGAACAGGCAATCAAAACGGTGCACCAGGGCTTACAAGCCTGCAGACAACATAAAGAAGAATTTGAAAAAAAAGAAGCCCTATTGCATGAAGAAAAAAAGAAAAACAAATCAATCAAAACAGCCAACCAGGAAATCTCCAGTCAAATACAAAGCATCATAGACAGAGAGACAAATCTGGCATTAAGTCGTTATCACCAGACAAAGACAACAGAACTCAGAAACCGGGGATTTAGAAAAGCAATCCCCAAAAAACTGCATACTTTTTTAATCTGGACGGGGATCATGAAGGATCCTGCTACAGGAGTCAAAAAAGACACTTTCTTCAGGGATGACAAAAATAAAATAGATAAAATAAAGAGGCTAAAACATCTGATTGACTCTACAACACACTCTGGATCCCTGACCGCTGCTTCTGATTCATTAACCCAGTGTTATATAGACGCTTGTCAACTTATTCTGGAGGGGCTGCTGAGCCCACATCAGGGAAGGGGTATTCTATTATCTCTTTCCCGGTCCATGGAAATCAGCACCAGTAGCTGCTTTGACTCTCCGGGTCGGCTGACTCATATCGACCCTTCAACCATGAAAAACCTGATACCTTTACTGGCACAACACCAAGATCACTTAATCCACCTTCAGAGGCAGGAAAAGAAGAAGAGACTGAGATCTCAAGCAGAGAAAAAAGCACTGAAAGCGATTGAGCAGAACCTGGTTGACTTTAACAAAGCCACCCAATTACTCCAGGCTCTCAGCTCCCTGAGGATCACAAAAGAGGCCTTTGCCTCTGTTCTGGAAAAACTACTGTCACACAGTCAAAAGCAGCAACCTTTTTCACCAGGGAGTCCCATTTTTCAGGCTATTGAACAAGAACTCAGACAATATAAAGCCCCCTCCCTTGAGGATTTTGAAACAGAAAAATTATCCAGATCAGAAAGCACTGATTCAGACACCAGCTCTATCGTTTCTGAAATACAGCCCCCCGATGAAACCAAAGGTGAACAGTATCAAGAATCCTTCACAAAGGCTCAGAAAACGCTTTATCAAGCAGAAGCAGCCTTGCAAATGGGTACATTGTTTACCTCACCCAGGCTCAGTCCGCTGATGACAGAACTTCAAGAAAGTTCAAACCTCCTCAACCACGCCCTTTCAAGTGGAGAAAGTGAGCCCTCACTCACAAAACACCGGGTACGAACTTACCTTCTGATGAAACAAATTGAGGATATTCATGAAAAGGATGCTGTAGAACGAACCCACAAACCGATCACCATCAACTCCCACTACGAACTGGTCCAGCTGAACACATTCTTAAAGCAAAGAGTTCATTATTTAAATTCATTGAGAACTGGAGACCCGGAGCTGGATCATCGTCTGGACAGGCAATTCAGCCTTAACGGAGTCTCTTCCCCTCCCTGCCTGTCTGACTTTTCGGAAGCAGAGGAACAAAACACACCGATTATCAACTCTCTTTTGACAACCTATAAAACAAGACTTCAGGAGCGGCTCAACCAGGAAAGAAAATGGCCTTCAAGGCTCCCTAAGCCTGGCTCTACAATGACGATCGCAGAGCAACTGTCCTCCTCCCTGTTAGGTCACTATTTTTACATTACCCCCAGTGGGCAGGTCGACTTTTCGCCCCGAAACAGACTGTATAAAGCCAACCTGGCAGATGCTCATCTTTTAGTTGACCAGATTAACCAGGAAATAAAGCAGGGGCACCCCTTTAAAAAAATGCACCAGTCGGTGATGAACGCAATGGTCCAAAACATTCCTGGGCGCTGTGAATCCTTCACGGATAATCACTCTGTACCACTGGTGAGGTTAAAAACAGATACTGTAGGACAACTCGTTCCTGCTGTCAGGTTGTGTGATGCCTTATGGAAAAGCCGGTTGCCTTATGTGGAAATCGCTCGATCCAGACGCAGGCAGCCAGTCTTGCAAGAGCTGCAGTTACTTAAGTCAGACCCTGATATATCAAAAAAACCCCGAAGGTTGGCACTGATCGATGCTGCCACCAGCCAGATCAGCCGCGTACCTCTTGACAGCGAGAGTTTTGCCACCGCCGTGAACCGGATCCTGGATGAATTGAGTCACCAGTATTCAAAAACCATCCCCCCCTGGTCATTGAGTGTGCCGGATCACCAGCACAGAGTGAATACCATCACCCGACTGACTGAAATCAGAGAAAAAACCAGACAGGAAACAGTCGCTACCACTGAAACACCGAACAAGCCAGCTTCTCGCCCACCGGCAGAAAGAATGAACTCCAGCTCGACGACGTCAGACTCTCATTCAGATTCAGGACATGAAACCGGAACGCCAACGGTCAGTGAATTATCCAGAAGCGAGTCCCAACTCAGTGATTCAGAGCTCAGTAATTCAGAGTTCAGTGGCGACTATAGGATGACCGACTCCGAGGAGGAGGACAACGATGTCAAAGCGCCTCTTGCAAGAGAGCACGCACAAACACTCTCACAGATTCAGTTACTCTTGAATCAGCACCAGGGCACTGTCTCTGTACAAAATGATGAAATACACCGGTTTTTATTGAAAGCCGCTCAGGCTTCTCCCACGCAAAGCCAGGACTGCTTCTCTCAACGGTTTCATGATGATCAGCGCAAACCAACAGAAATGGCCATTCAGACGGTCGAAACACAAACCGTGTTTGACTCAGAAGACCTCCGTCGTATGCACAACCAGCCGGGTCAGGAACTGACGCCTGCTGAAATCACGCAGGCTGTTACCGATGAGTGTCAGCACTCTCTCCAGTATTATTTTGGTAATGATGGCCCCGGAGACACCTTGCTATGGCTCAGTGACTTGGTATCTCATAAGCTGGTCATGCCCATGCTGGACATTCAAACAGATTACCTGAACCAGATTTTGTCAGGCCAGGAGTTCTTCCTCAAACCGGAACACCAGAAAGTGAAAGTCACGCTAACACCGGTTGAAGCAAAGCCTGAAGGCAGGCAACGAATCAAAGTCAATGTTCAACTGTCCTATGATGCCTATACTCTGACCGACACTTTGGGAACCAGCCAGTTCAAAGTTGACCAGCCCGTCACCGCAAGTGTGGACCTGATGCTGGATCCAGAAAATCCCGGTCACCCCGACTTTGTGCAAGCCAGTCACCACTGGGAAAGGGCCGATACGGCTCAGGAGTCTGCAGGCTGAAATCCAGAAAGTGGAAAAGCGTCTACCCGCCATTGAGCTTCTTTGCGACTACATGGAAAACATGAAACCGGATGTTTCCAGAAGACAGCGTATCCACATCACGCTCCTCTTCTTCTATTGAGAGGATTTCCAGGCCATTATTATGGCACAACCCTTGAACCTGCGGCTTCGTCAGAAAATTCATTTGAGAAAACATCTGCCTTTGCTGACCCGAAAGCGGCCCGAGCAGACTCCTTTGATCCTCATCCGGCTCAATTGCATTACACGCCCTCATTGTTTCAGCCCAGCCATGCCTGCAACCAAAAAAAGCCCCGGCAAAGTAGCCTCCTGAAACGATTCTGGATGATAACCGCTTCATGAGAGAGGACAGCGTGCTCTCCGAAAAAAAGGCCAGTAAGTAACTGCAGACAACCGTATCAAAGGGCCCCATGGACTCAAAAGGCAAATCTGAAGCACTGGTTGCATAAGTATGTTCAGGAGGAGGCAGTTTCATAGATTTAAACAAATTCAGGCACTGCCTGACCGCTTCCGGAGAGATATCACAAATCGACAGCTTGCAGCCAGCCTCCAGGAAGGGCAATGAGTTTTTGCCGAGCTCACAACCCAGATCCAGCACAGCATCCCCTGGCCCAGGATTAAACTCATTTCGTTTGAGCAAACTCTGGATTGAAGCCATTGGCTGAGCCTTTTTAGGGTCATAGACATTGCTCAATTTTTCAATGAAATGATCCCAGCCACTTTTCTGCTCCATAGCTGCCAACGCTCCGCCCATTCAGTCATTCATGTTATTTCTCCGTCCATCATAGACCATCTGCACAGCATAAAAGTTCAAGAAAACTCTCAGCCAGCACACTATCAAGCCACCACCTGCCCTCGATAAATTCTTTTCACCTGACGGGGAACCGGTTCTGGAATAATGGGAGCAACTTCACTTCCAAGGGAGTGCAGACAACGCTCCAGCAGAGCCCTGGTATCCATCGAATCGCTTTTCTGCCAATAATGGTTCAGCTGTAACAACAGCTGGTCATCGGATAGATGAAAAACTTCATTAAACTCGACTCTGATCTGCCGCTTGACCGACAGCAAAAGCTCCAGGGAGGATTTCGAGAGTTCAACCGCCGCCATGGGATTCTCCTTTTGGAACAGTGACCGGAAAGACTCCCTTCTCCACTGCAAATACAGTGCCATCGAATAATAAGCTAATCTGACATTTCGCCTGTGTTCTTCAGTATTGTCTGTCCATCATTTGACACAACTCAACACGCTTTTACAGAACATCCATACAATAACAATCACTTTCTGCACCCAGAGCGGTGCTCTTCCTAGAAGACCAACCCTGGGTAAATTAACAATGGCGACAAGAATGGTACCAATCAACCCTGACCGACTGCTTGGCGACCTCTACGACCTCAGAAAGTTCGGTCAATACAGTACCGGAGTCATACGTCAGGTCTATTCCAATGCAGATATGGAATCCCGGCACTGGCTCCGTAAGCGGATGGCAGAAGCTGGACTGGATGCCCGCCTCGATGGCCTTGGCAATGTCATAGGGTATTCCGGAAAAACCAGCCCGACCCTGTTGATGGGATCCCATACGGATACCCAGCCAAAAGGTGGCTGGCTGGATGGTGCCTACGGTGTCATCTGTGCACTGGAAGTCAGCAGAGCACTGGCAGAATGCCCCGAAACAGCACACATGTCCGTGGATATTGCATCCTGGGCCGATGAAGAGCACACCTATCACGGTTTTCTTGGCTGCAAGGGCTTTCTGGGGATGCTTCCTTCCCAGGTGATCAGTACCGCCATCCGTTCTGATGGGCACCGTCTGGAAGATGCCCTGAAAGCGGCTGGTCTGGACGGGCTCTCGGAACAGTATGAGCCAGGCCGTTACATCGGCTATCTGGAGTCTCATATTGAGCAGGGTCCACGGCTGGATATTTCCGGCAACCGGATCGGTGTTGTGACGGGTATCGTGGGCTGCCGGGATCTCGATATAGCCTTCATTGGTGAAACCAACCACGCTGGCAGTACCCCCATGGGCATGAGAAAGGACGCTGGCATGGCATTGATTGAGTTTGCCAGCTCTCTCAACCGGAGATTCCGGCAAATGGCCAATCAATACACGGTCTGGACCATCGGCAGGGTTGAGTTTCTGCCCGGTGCCGCCTGTGTCATTCCCGGCCAGGCAACCATGCGACTGCAGTTCAGGGATACCTCCCTGAAACAGCTTGACCGGATGGAAGAAGCCGTACGACAAATGGCTAATGCCCTGCAGAAGGAGCTGAAGACTGAGATCCAGGTGGAGCGGGCAAACAACACACTCCCGGCCACTCTGGACTCCAAGATTCAGGAGGTGCTCTGCCAAAGTGCTGAACAGCAGGTTCCCGGCCAGTGGCAAAGTATACCCAGCGCTGCCATGCACGATGCCAGCATCTTTGCCAGAGTCATGCCCTCCGGTATGCTCTTCGTGCCCAGCATTGGTGGAGTCAGCCACAGCTTTGAAGAGGACACCGGAGAAGAAGACCTGATTACCGGTTGCCAGGTTATGGCCAACGCCGCTGCCGAAATTATCCGGCAGGCGTCATAAGCTTCGCTTCCCCCTCTATTCCCAGGAGAAGTCCTGTCTTCTTACCCCCTCTCCCCCTGGGAGAGGGTTGGGGTGAGGACCCGGCGTCCTGACAACAACCTGAAAGCAGCAGGCACCGAATAAAACGACAGCACCGTCGTCAGCAGTGTCCCACCGGTGATGGCCACCGCGAAAGGCGGCCAGAAGCCTCCTCCTGAGAGAATCATTGGAATAAAACCTGCGACCGTGGTGACCGTTGTGGCGGCAATATGCCTTGAGCACCGCATCACTGCATTCACCATGGCATGCTCATCCCCAAGGCAGGCCTGATGATCCGCTTTCAGCTCAGCCAGAATAACAATGGCTGAATTGATGGCCAGACCGTAGACGCCAAGCAGACCAATAATCACAGTGAACCCGAACGAATATCCCGCCAGCCAAACGGACAGAAGCCCCAGCCCTGTGGCCTGAAAACCTACCAGCAGAATCACCAGACTCAGGCGGAATGAGTTGAAGATCAATACCACCACCGTGAACAATAGTGACAGAACCATCACCAGGTTAGACATCAGTTTTCGAACGGCATCTCCCCGCTCTGCGGTTTCCCCCCCCAGTTCCAACCGGTACCCCGGAGGCAACTCAAGGTCTGCAAGCTTCGCCAGGGTTCGCTGCAGAACCCCCTGAGGCAATACGCCTGCCTCAATATACCCTTCAATCACATTGATCCGTTCACCGTTTCTTCTGGGAATCGTTCCCCGGCTGGGGGCAATTTCCAGCTCCGTCAACGAATCCACCGACAGCCCCACCGGATACTTTTTCCCTGTTCCTGTTCCCACTGTGGCCACGCTATCTGTTACAACCGGCAAGCGCAGCCGGTTCAAATGCTCAGGACTTTGCCGGTCCCGGTTTCCGACCCGAACCCTCACCGGAATAGACTCAGTCACTTCAATCACAGACCCCGCCACCCGACCGGCCAGACTGGCCTGGAGCATCCCGGCAAAGCTGCTCAGGGTCATACCACTGAGACCCGCCGTGTCCTCATCGGCTTTCAGCCAGATCTTTGGTGTACCGGGCTGCAGGGTTTCCCGGGTATGCGTAACCTGCTCGGTATTTGCCAGAATGGCACGTACCTGCTCTCCCAGCTGTCTGAGCTGGTCAAGGTCAGGCCCCAGTATTCTCAATTCAATAGGCGCATTAAAGGGAGGCCCCTGCTCAAGCTTGCGGACAATGATCTGGGCATGGGGGAACTGTTCATCCAGCTGGGTCTGAAGCGCCGGGATCAACCGGTTGGCTGTCTGGAAGTTGGCGACTTTCACCATGGCCTGGGCAAAGTTTGCAGCCCCCTGATCCCGCGCCTGAAGATTGTAATAAAAAGCAGGGAAATTCCCCCCAATCACCCAATCCAACCGCTCAACACCAGCTTGATCACGCATACTTTTGTCGATGGCTTTTACCGTAGACTCAGTGGCATGGATGCTTGCCTGGGGAGCCAGATAAACCCGTATTTCAAACATATCCCGGTCTGAAGCCGGGAAAAACTGTTCCGTCAGATACGCCGCTGCCCAAAAGCCGGAAAAAGGCAAAAGCCCCACCAGAATGATTGCCGCCAGGGGAAAACGGATTGCCCCGCCTATGGACCTGGCAAAGCGTTCACTGATGGTGGTCACTCGAAAACCGCTGCGGAACCACCCTGCCCCTTCCTGTGATCGATGGATGACCATGGCCGCAAAACCAGCAATCAGGGTATGGGAAATCAGATAGGAGCCCAGCAGCGAGAGAGTCACGGTAAAAGCGATCGCTCCCACAAACTCACCGGCGGGCCCCGACATCAGAAAAATAGGGGCAAAGGCGAGAACCGTCGTTAAAGTGGCACCCAGCAGGGGAACCCACAAATGTCGGATCGCACGATGCGCTGACTTCAACCCGCTCAATCCCTGTTGCCGGTATTGGCTGATGGTATCCACCATCACAATGGCATTGTCCACTAATATTCCCAGTGCCACGATCAACCCGGTCACCGACATCTGATGAATGGGAATTCCGGTCAGATTCATGACGGCCAGGGTCAGACAGCTGGTCAACGGTAGAGAAAGGGCAACAATCAATGCCGACCGCCACCCCATAAACACCAGCAAAACCGCCAGAATCAAAACAAACCCAAACAGCAGGTTGCCGGTCAGCTGGTTTAACCGGTCCCGGGTGTAAGCCTGCTGCTCAAACACCACCTCAAGCCGGATATCATCCGGCAATTGATTCTGGAAACGGGCCAGCAGCTGATGCACCCTCTCACTCCAGAGATCCACCCGCAGTTCATGGTTCATCCTTGCCGCTACAATCACTTCTGGCCCACCGGCAACCACCGCCAGCTCATGGGGAGGAGCAGCAGCTACCCGCTCAACGGTCGCGATATCATCCAGTTTGACTTTATGGCCCGATGCCTGGAGCCTGACCGGTACCCGGCGCACCCTTTCCAGGGTATCCAGGGCACCAGACACTTCCAGCTGATAATACAGATTGTCATTGGCCAGCAGACCTGCGGCATTCCTGGAGTCCGCCCCGGTGATCGCCGCCGAAAGGCTGGCAACCGATCCATCCAGGGCACTGGCCGCTGCCGGGTCGATACTGACCAGAATCTCTTCCTCCGGAACCCCGAAGGTTTCCACATACTCCGTACCGGCCAGAGAGCGAAGCTGATTGCCCAGCTCTTTGCCATACCGCCCAAGTGCCAGCAAATCTGGTTGCCGATCCGTTCGCCAGGTAAGGCTGACCATGGTGGTGAAAGCATGCCCCTGATCCACATCAAGAGTGGGTGGTTGAGTCCCGGAGGGAAGGTTGGGGGCTAAATCCGCCAGCCTGTCACGCACCTTTGACCAGACCGGCTCCACATCCACAACCTGATCCGACAACTCAATGCTCACCACCGAAACACCGGGCCTGGAAGTGGATTCCAGCAGTTTGATTTGAGCCTGTCGCCTTAACGCCAGCTCAATGGGCTCTGTCACCAGGGCTTCAACCCTTTCGGCACTGGCCCCCGGCAGGTAGGCCATAACAGTGCCCCACCGGTTGGTGAGCCATGGGTCTTCGGACCGGGGCAAGGAGGAGAGCGAGGAAAGACCGGCCACCAGCAACAGGATAACCGCAAGCACAAGGAGACGTTTATTACCCAGAAGCTTTTCGATACCGGAGTCAATTCCCGAGTTGATATCCATGATGCCCCTTACCGCCCACTGCCTGAAAGGTTTGTCTGAGCATTGATGGCCAGACGCACCGGCTGGCCCGGTGTAATACGGTGGAGCCCATCCCGGACAATATTCTCCCCGGACATCAGTGAACCGGTGACATAAGCCTGGTCTTTACCGGTAAAGAGGACCTGGACGGTTCGCCTTTCAATCCGCTGAAGGCTCTCAACCTGCTGAAGGCTCTCAACCTGCTGAGGGCTCTTAACCGCTGACGGATGCTCCTCTGGCACCAGGGCAAACACATTCCACGAACCACGAACCCCATCGGTCAATGCGGATATCGGAATCCAGAACCCTTCCTGGTCCTGTCGCTCCTGATGCTGCAGGTAGGCGAGCTGACCGGATAACAGCCTGGCGTCCTCCGTCAGGGAAAAACGCAGGTTTACCGTCTGCGCCCCGGATTCAACCCGGCCCCCCGGATTAATTAACACAGCGGGCAAAACCTGCTGCCCCACCCGGATCGGCCAGCGCTTTCCTTTGACGTTCCCTTTAAGAAGACCATCCAACTGCCGGACTGGCACCCCGATATGAGCTTCTTTACTGGAGCTGGACAACAGGGAAAGCGTGGGGCTTCCCTGGTTCACGACATCCCCTGTTGAGACAAAACGCTCGGCCACCTCCCCGGAATAAGGTGCCCGAATCACAGACTTTTCCATTCGAATCCGGTTGGCTTCTATTTCCGCGACCAGACGTTTCAGGTCCGCCCTATGAGCCGACTGCTGGCTCTGAACGTCATCAATATCAGCCTGCACCCCAAAGCCTTTGTCCCTGATCGCCTCCAGCCGGGACAGGTTTCTCCGGGCCAGCTCCAGCTGGGATTCCACCTTGGCTTTCTGAGCGTTCAACTGGTTCCCATTCACTTCCAGAAGCTGCGTATCCAGGGTCAGTAACCTCTGCCCTTCGGTCACCCTTGCCCCAGCATCCACATGCACCTGAGCCACCTTGCCAGCGACCTCAGCACCCAGGCTTGCCCTCTGGCCTGATTGAACCAGCCCGGCATACTCCCGGAGAATGTCATACTGCCGGGATTGCTCCAGCTGATAAGCATTAACGGTTAAAACCGGTGCCGAACGCTCTCCTTCACCCGCTGTATGTGAATCACGGCAACCATAAAGAAAAGGGATCAACAGCAGAAGCGTTGTTGACAGGAAGGCGATCATGGCAGCAATGCTCATTCTCAGAAGGGGCATACTGGGCTGGCTCCAATAACTGACAGGTACAGAGAATAGACTGTCTGAGGTAAAGTAGGTTCAATAGAGAAGAAAAGAGAGGTATCGCTTTTCTGGACACAATTGATTTATCCCTCACAGTACCTATATTGCAGTAAATTCATATTTAACAATCCCATCAAAAATACATCAGCAGCTTTGATCTCTACCTCCTTGCATCCCGCAGAAAATAAGTAACTTTTACCAACCAGAAGGGCATTAATAATGAACCCAAAGTCATCACCGGTGTTTTTCTTTCTATTACTTTTTCTGGCTTGCTATTGCAGTATTTATCAAAGTGTCTTGGCACAGGATTCCTTAGAAAAAAATACTGTATATGAAGAAGTGGTCATTGAGCAAAGGTATAGTTACCAGGCTACGTATACTCACGAGCACCTTATTACCAGCACAGGATATCCAATTGAAGTTGAGTTAAACTTGATCAGCCCCGACAGAGAACAACAAGGTTTACCTCTTCGGCTCTTTGATCTGAACCAGCGTTACAGGGTATCACTTGACAAAATCATGTTGAGGGACTGGAGGGACAAACACTGTAGTGATTGCACCAGGTCATTTACCCCTGCAGTTTTACCCGTTTATCAAACCTCCTCGAATGCAAAACAGTTATTACATGGGGTCACTGATTTGTTGGGCAATTCGCTTCTCGCCCCCATTACAGACAATAAATTCATAAAAAATGAATGGCATCGCTACAAGAAGTTAATGTATCAGATCCTTCGGCATGTTCGACCTTTAGCTATTACCCAAGTTTCTCTTAGGGAAGGTGCGATTAAGTCCCCAGCCATGAGATAATACTCCCATCGCTTCCAGCTTGAGTTTCTGTCCATGAGCCAGCTTAGTTTCGCAGACAGTGAGTTTGTCCATAAACGCAGAACCACCCGCAAAGAGCGCTTTCTGGCAAAAATG